>JAKPRU010000586.1 GCA_029557025.1 Candidatus Omnitrophota bacterium
GAGCAGACCATCGAGCAATCACGCCTGGAAATGGGGGGAGAAAAAATGGTGTTCCGGTCGAAAGGCCTCGCGTGGCCGCAACGGACGACTACGCGTGGTTCGTGCAAGGTAGATTTTCGAACTGGGGATCGCATTTCCGATATTGCAATTGCAATGGAAGATGCGGATGAGGCACCCGCCGTAATTGGCTCAATCAGGACGGAAGATGGCGGCGCTGTGGGACGCATTCAGATTTTTGTGTACCAGAACAATGCTCCACTCCTTGGCTATATGAATTCCGATGGGTCTTACCGCGTGGACTGGGTACGCCCCGGTCCTTTTCAGCTCCAGATATTCACCGTAGAAATGGCAGATGAAAAGCCGGTGGACCTATATTGTCCCGAGATCCGCGACCTGGTTATGCCGCCGGACCAGAAGACGCTTTCTGTGGACATCACGTTGGTGAAGGCAAGCTATATTGCCGGGGTCGTAAAATCCTCAGATGGCAGCCCTGTTAGTGGAGTCGACGTACACGCTCGGGCGCAACAAGCCCCTGGAGAAACCAGGTTCTCTAAGACCGACGAGAAGGGACAATTTCGAATATCCGGCGTCCGTTTGAATGGCATTTATACGGTTGAGGTGAAACTGGACGAGAGTTCTGAACCGCTCGCTCGTATCGGCGATATCCAGCCGCCGGCGGACAATGTGACATTTGCTATCAAGAATTGACTGGTCCAGCAATCTAAATACCAGCGCAAGGAATTCACGAGGGCCAAGCGTTGACAGCATTATTATTATGGTGGATAAGCTACAATAGTCATTCCGGCGAAAGCCGGAATCCAGCGTCCATTGTCTGAACCGTGACTCGACGGATGACGGGATGACCATGATGAAGAAAAACGAATCATCAAGGTAATCCCATAATCAAGTGAATCACGGTTCAGACAATCCAATTACGGTTTAGACTTCACCCTTTCGGGATCACCGGCAGCAGGATGTGCGACGGGTGGTCCCTGTCGTGGTAGACCCGCTGATCGGCTTTGCGCAAATCGACTTCCTGCGCGAATGGATGGCCGGTGTTCGGGTTGCGGTCGTAGCGTGGGAAATTACTGCTGGAAATCTCTACTCGAACCCTGTGTCCCGGTAGAAAGACATTACTGGTGACCCAGACATCAATGTTATACTGGTAGATTTTCCCCGGTTCGATCAGTGTGGGATTCTCTACCGACTCACGGCATCGCGCGCGGATGATCCCATCGCACAGGTTAATCGCGCGCCCGTCGGGATGCACATCGACCAGTTTGGCGGTCCAGTCGGTGTCTTTTGCGCTGCTGGAGGCATACAAAACTACTTTGACCGGCCCGGTCACTTCGAGTTCTTCTTTCAGTTCCGCGCTGGTGTAAACCAGGACATCCGCTCGCTCTTCGACCTTGCGCTGGTCGGTGGGACCGGCCGGGCCGGACAGGTTGTTGCCTCCCAATGTCGGAACCGGATCGTCCGGGTGGTAAACATAGTCATCCGCCGGTTCGGCGCCGAGCGGCTTTGTACTCAAAACTCCGTCACCGTGCAGCGTGTTCGCCGAACCGTTACTGTGGAAGTAATATGGAATGTATTGCGCTCGTGCAAGCGGCCATTCCTGTTCGTCCCGCCATTCGTTACGTCCCATTACAAAAATCCGAAACGGCGCAAGATTCTCCACGCCGGTATCTTTGCCTTTCAGCCAATGCTCAAACCATTTCTCCTGAAGGTCTCCCAGGTCGATAACGGATTGCTTTCCGAAATCCATCTGCCCCACTTTGCCGTTGTTGCTGATTCCATGTGTCCAGGGTCCTACAAGGATACGGGCTTGTTTGCGCGCCACTTCGGATTTCGCGGAGTTGCGAACCTTGTTGACATTCTCCAGGTCGTTTCGGGAGAAAATGTCGTACCACCCTGCGATATTCAGCATCGGGGCCGTGATATCCGCCAGGTGGTTCCTGGCGCTGCGCTCCGCCCAATAGTCATCAAAACAGGTATGAGTAACCCAATCGCGAAGATACTGGACTTTCCGCCCGGTGACCTTTTCATCCCAGGTAAAAAGCGGCAGAACCCGGTGCGCCTCCGCCCAATCGATCTGAGGGAGTTTTTCATCTTTCTTAACGGAGACCATCGCGCCCCAAGTAAACGAGAGGGACAGATTGAACGCGCCGCCGTCATAACAGGCATCGGCATACGGGTCGATCAACGGAACCACGGGGAACATCGCTTTCACACACTCCGAACCGGGTGCGGAAATCCATTGCGTGAATCCCAGGTATGACCCGCTGAAGGTTCCGATTTCACCGTTCGACCAGGGCTGTTCCACAATCCATTTGTACGTATCGTGCCCATCGTCCCGATCATACTTGAACGGTTCCCACTCACCTTCGGAGCTGCCCTTGCCGCGACAGTCTTGGATAATCACGACATACCCCTTCGGTACATAGCGCAACCCGTCGCCCTGCTTTTCGTCGCCTTTACCATAAGGAGAGCGCGCCAGAAGAACCGGGAATTTGCCGTCCGCTTTCGGACGGAATATGTTTGCGGCGAGTTTTACCCCATCCCGCATGGGCATCATAACGTCTTTCTCAAACTGAATCTCATACTCGGCCTGAACCGGAATCGCAACCAGAATCCATGCGGCGAGAAGAGTTAATCCTGTGAGAATCTTATGTGGTTTCATCGGACGGTTTCCTTTCCATGATTGAAATGTCCGCGAATCATAGCACATTCATGGTGGTCTGTAACCGAAATGCTCCTTGGAGTGCGGTAGCGCCAGCTACCGCCTTTGCCTGATGTTGTGTAAATGAATAGTCTTGACAATATCGTCATTGCGAGCCTCCCTCCAGCGGGGCCGGTGATAGGGTGAAGAAAGTGTGTTTCCCGCCCTTCTTTGCCAGGCAGGGACGCCTGGCCTACCGGTGGGACAGGCCTCCGTGCCTGTCGATGGGCGAGCTTTCTTAGGAGCGAAGTGTGGCAATCTCGCCGTTCGAACGCGCAAGCCTGAGATCGCCACGTCGCCGCCCTTCGCAGACTCCGGGCGGCTCCTCCTAAGAAAGCTCGGTCACAACCGTCACACCGAGGAGTCTTGTGCTATCCGATCAACCCCCACCTGACCTCCCCCGATCTTCGGGGGAGGAACCTCTCCCCCAAAGTCTGACGCTCCGGCAAAAAGTCGGTGGGGGAGTGTGGGAAGG
>JAKPRU010000591.1 GCA_029557025.1 Candidatus Omnitrophota bacterium
GAAACGCCGATGGCGAAGCACATGGGCTACCACTCGCCGTCCCCAGACATAGTGTCCCAAACGGTCGCCAACCGAAAGTAAAAACGTCTCATATTTCCAGGCCGTCAGGAATTTCCTTCGTTCGGATTCTCAGCGCAGTCGATTCCATGCCGCAGATGGGATCCGGGGTACATCTTTCAACTATATCCGGTTGCGGGATGGAATCCAAGCAAAGGCCGGGGGAGTGGGCGGCCTGCGAGTGAATCATGTGGGTGGTTCCAGGAGGAGCGATATGGCTCCGAAACGGGAATCACACCAGATGGTAAATGTCACGGGAATGGCAGGCTATGGATTCCGCAACTTACCGAATTGTATTTGAACAATTTGGTCAAACTGAAGATAATACCTTCACAACAGGAGAATGGAGAATATTCTATGCTCACAGTCAATCGGATTGTCCAGGCAACGGCAGGTTCCTGGAAATACGAAACAGGATCCACTCCTCCAGGACCTCTTCTAATTCTTCCCGACAGGCTTCCAGGGTCGATGCGTTTGCGTAAACCCCGTTGAATCCGGGGATCTCGCCATAGAATGAGCCATCATCGGATAGGATTTCATAGGTGGCCCGGTGCAACGCGGCCCGGAGATATTCGGTCAGCATGAGAGCATTCTCCTTTGCGATACGCACAAAATCCCAATCCTCCCCGACGCGGCAAGCGGCCGGATAAACCCGCTGTGACCGGGCGATCCCCGGACAAGCGTTGTTTCCCGGGAGTGTCCTGGATACGCTTTCTGATTTGTGAACGCAACTACGGAAGGAAAAGGAATCGGTGACTGTTTTTCGTGTGGAACGAGAGTTGGAAATCGGGCAGATCGGGAATCGTCTCAAAGAGATCGCGCGGACGATTTATCAGGATGTTCGGGACATCGGACCGTGGGAAATGTGCCAAACCGGCACCGGACGCGGTCCCGAACACCCCCCTGCACGCGGTTGGAAACGATTCGCTGTTCCCATGCACTGGGGCGCAGAGAGCCAGGATATCAGCGCCTGGTTTCGTGCTGCCGCGACCGTTCCCCGCGAATGGAAAGGTAAGGCCGTTGTGCTGCTTCTTCGCCCGGGCGGCGAAAGCCTCTGCTATCTGAACGGCAAGCCATTCGAGGGTTTGAGTGTGACCCGCGATGAAATCCTCCTTTCGAGTAAGGTTAGAGGCGGCGAAAAACTGGATATTCTGATCGAGGCGGTAAACACGCCATACGTCGACCCCGGACGAGTCACCGAGACC
>JAKPRU010000608.1 GCA_029557025.1 Candidatus Omnitrophota bacterium
GGAACCTGTGCCGAAATGACTGGGGAATTGACGTTCTTCATAGTCGCCGTCTATATAGATCTTTTCATCCCCTTCCCCCCACCAGCCCGTGTCCGCACACAGGACAGTCCATGCATCGCCGACATAAACGCCCTTGCCCCGGATATCAATGAAGTTCCAATCCTGGAAAGGGGTTCCGGGAACAGCTTCGTCAATACGCCAGTTCGCATGGAAATGCATGGAGTTTGGGGTCCATTCGCGGGGTGCGGTTTTCACGCGCAGTTCGATCTCTGCCTTTTCGTCCCCGAAATTGGACAATGTGATCTGGGCCTGTTCCCGGTAGGGCATTACCCAACGGCAGGTCATGGTCCCATCAGGCTCCATTTCCCGCTCCCATGTCTTGAACGGGTTGACTTCGTCACCGCTGCAGAAGAAATCGCCGACAGGCGCCCATACGGTTTCTTGGCCGTCAAATGTCATGCGCAATACGATGGAGCGTAACCTTCGGTCCCATTCCTGAGGCCGAACACGAATTCTGAGACAATGGACGGCATTGGCTCCCCCGGGCAGCTGCATAACGGCTTCCCCGCCTGGAGCAAGTTCCTCCTGCAACGAGGATTCAACACCGGCGGAGAAGTCCGGCGGATCCAAGAGGACTGCGGCGGCTCTTTCCAGACATCCCTTTGCGCTGTCGAATATCTCCCGTGACCAGGTCTGTACATCCGTACCTTCCGGGTAGGCCCGGTAATTGATGATGTTGTAAAACGGTTTCTTATCCAGTGTGACCTTGCAACATTTGCCGAAAGGAATGGGAAGATAAAGGTCCCCCGCCCTGGCGGTATACGAAGAGAAGGGAAACGAAACGCGAAGACTGTTCTTGTTACTGGGAGCATCCTTGAACATGCCCCCCGTAAGCAGTTCGATGAAGTATTCTTCAATGGCGGGCGTCTCTTCGCCATCCAGGTACACCCGGATCCGTGGGCCGCGATGCTCTTTCAGGTCGTAATAGAAGTAAGGAGTCCAGATCCGCGTGATACAGCCGGGACCGGTGTGTTCCATCACCACCCATTCCCGCCTGCCATTCCGCTTTTCCTCGCGAATGTATCCTGTCCCGTCACTGTCTGCAAACCATCCTTCTGACCCACGCGGAGGTACCGATTCTCTGTTGTAACTGCTTGCCTGGAGGGACTCGTAGACCACCTGGGGAAACTCAGACAGCACATCCCGGTTGATCATTTCTTCAATAAGCGAATCCAGGCCTATCTGCTGCGCCGAAATAGGCAGCACGACAGACGCGAACATTACTGACGCAATTAATACCTGCCTTCTCATAGGAACCACCCTCGCTTGCTCACAATACCCAGACTTCGGCCGTGCAGTATACACCGGTTACATGCGGATCACGAACACTGACGTGGGCTTTTGTGCTACGCTTACGTTACCAGGACAAGTACGGTGGCCCAAAAGATCGTCGTGCACGGACGAAGATCTCAGCGGCATAG
>JAKPRU010000653.1 GCA_029557025.1 Candidatus Omnitrophota bacterium
TCCATTCAGAAAGAACACATGGCGACACGCAGCAGCGTGGGCATTTTCGATGTGGGGCACATGGGACGGATTTCCATTCTAGGCGAGAAAGCGCTCGATTTCGTCAATCGCCTGGTAACACGAAATGTCACTGCGCTCCAGGCGCACCAAGTCGGTTATACCCTGGTCTGCAATACCGAGGGCGGAGTACAGGATGATATTCTGGTCTATCGCGGCGAAGGCTCCACTGTCTCCTTGGTAGTCAACGCGAGCAACCGACAGAAGATCCTCCAATGGTTTCAGGAATACAGAGACTCCCACGGCGATGACGTTGAGATTCGCGATAACACCCTTGAAACCGGCATGATCGCCGTGCAGGGTCCCGGCGCGGAAATAGTCACCGGCCACATCCTGAGACAGGACTTGAGCAGAATGGGGTATTACCGTTGGCGCGAGGTCTCTTTGCTGGGTACGCCGGTTTGTGTATCGCGCACGGGATACACCGGCGAGGATGGATTCGAGTTGAGCGCGCCGCCGGATATGATCCGAAAAATGTGGCTGGCGCTCTTCTCGGCAGGCGCGGAGCCGTGCGGACTGGGCGCGCGCGACATTCTTCGTCTCGAAATGGGTTACCCCCTCTACGGACACGAATTGACTGAACAAACCAATCCATGGGAAATCGGCCTGGGCCGCGTCATTGACTTGGGCAAGTCCGATTTCATCGGCAAAACCGCTCTTCAGGCAATGAAAGAGCGGGGAATTTCGAAGCGACTGACAGGCCTGGTTCTAAAGGAACGCGGCATCCCCCGTGAGGGATACCCGGTCCTCGCGGGAGAAAAACACGTCGGTATCGTGACCAGCGGAGGCTATTCTCCATGCCGGAAAGCTGGAATCGCGCTCGCGCTGGTCGAGACGGGCTGTGTGCCGGAAGCCGTCGAGATTCGCGGTCGGGCAATTCCCGCAGCGGTTGAGAAACCCCCATTCATCCCAAGTCGTGTGAAAGCAATCCCAAAACCCAAATGAGGAGATTGATCGAATGAATATCCCGAAAAACCTTTTGTACACCAAAACTCATGAGTGGGTTCGAATCCAGAACGATACCGCCACGGTCGGGATCACCGATCATGCTCAGGAGCAACTGACCGATATTGTGTTTGTCGAGACACCGCAGGTCGGGAAAAAGGCCATTCAAAACAAAGAGATCGGCGTCGTAGAATCCTGCAAGATCGCGGCGGACATTTACTCTCCCCTTTCCGGCGAGGTCATCGCCACAAATGACCGCCTGGCTGATGAACCTGACCTGTTGAATAAAGACCCATACGGGGAAGGGTGGATATTTCAGATCAGGATTTCGGATGAATCCGAAGTGAAATCTCTGCTTAAGGCAGAGGATTATCAGGCGTTGATAGAAAAGGAGGCATGAGTCGGGGCTGCTTTCTGGTTTCTCGTTTCTGGTTTTTAATTCTCATCGACCGTTGCCAATTCATACGCCCGACTTCCCAGTCCGACCTCCTCGGCGTATTGGAGCAGGCGCGAAAAATCGGGGCAATGAAACAATTCGCGGAACGACCGCCCGGTGCTTTTCTCGATCAAGTCCACCCCCGCCTGCTCCAAGGCCACCGGATCACGACTCGCCACCACACCGACAGCGGGCACGATCACATCTTTTTCCTTGTTCGGCGCACAGTCGCATTCCTGTGTAATGTTCATCAGGAAACTGAGATAGGCGATCTTGTCTTTCTTGACCCGCGACACGCCCAGGGCATGTTCCACCATCCGTTCCTGCAACGGCGGACCGCTGTTGTCCCAGCTGAAAGTCGCTGCGCCATACCGGCAGACAACAAGACACTCGCCGCACCCGATGCAGATCTCCTCCTGAATCTCGGCCTTTTTGTTCCTCTGAATAATCGCGTTAGAAGGACAATTGGGGATGCACCGGAAATCGCCGATACATTTTTTGGGATTGATATGGGGTTTCAGAGCGGCATGTTGGTGCAGCTTGCCTTTTCGACTGGCGCATCCCATCCCGAGGTTTTTGAGGACACCGCCCAAGCCGGCCGCGCAATGACCGGTCACGTGCGTAATCACCAGCAGCGCATCCGCCGCCACGATCCCCGATGCAATCCCGACACGCTCCAGATGCCGCCCGTTGATTTCCACCTCCACCTCATCAGCCCCGGCCAGCCCGTCTGCAATCAGGACCGGAATCCCTGTTTCTGCAAGGCCGAATCCGTGCCTGAGAGCCAAATGAACATGGTCAACAGAATTGGACCGCATCCCGACATACAGCGTGTTCGTATCGGTAAAAAACGGCTTGGCTCCCAGTTTGTGGAGCGGCTCGATGACACGACGCAGGCGAGACGGTCGAATAAAAGTCTCATTCCCCTCTTCGCCGAAATGCACCTTTAATCCGACCAGGTCCTTCTTCCGGACAATGTCGATCAGGCCCGCCGCTTCAAACAGCGCACCGACTTTCTCTTCAATAATGGATTCCGTATCCTGTGGATGGACGGATATGAAATGCACCAAAGGCGGCATGGGAAGAACCTCCTCAGACAACGGGTCGGGTTAGAATACCACGGCATCATTCAATCGCCAGGATTGCTCCACGCCGTCGCGGCGAACAACGCCAACACAATTCCATCCGTTGTCCAGCAGGTCTCAATACAAATGGACGTGAGCGGAACGGCCGGTCGAGTTAGCGGGAAATCGGTCCGGCAGATTTTTTGATACAGATCCTCCTCGTACACCAGTTTGTCCGATGGGACATACCGGTCCCGACAGTCGAAAATATCACGGTGACTCCAAACCTCATGCTCCTCCTGTTGCCCGTCGGCATATACCAAGCGCACGGTTGCCACTTGTTCGGGCGGCATTCTGTAGCCGCCTGGCTTGCAGGTTCCCCATGCGGCCCACGCCAGGGAGATTCCGTCGTATTGGTCCGGGACCACCGGCAATGCAACCGTGTCGCTCTTGTGCGCGATTGCCAGAACGGACCAGCGATTCGTTTCATCGACACTGGGAAGAATCCGAAAGCAGACACCGCCGCTCTCATAAATGCCGCCGCTCAAGAGCGGGTAGAAATTGAGAGTAGATCGGTCCTGCACATTGAACGGATTGTGGTGGT
>JAKPRU010000656.1 GCA_029557025.1 Candidatus Omnitrophota bacterium
GTCCCTGCCTGGCAAAGAAGGGTGGAAAACACGGCCCCGCAGGGCCATGCTCATTTTTACCGTCGCAGGGTTTGTCCTGTTTCTAAATCCGATCCTGTCATCCGGGGCGGATTTCCAGGATACCAACGCCCGAATGCGCGAAATGGCAGGCGATGCGATTTTTTTCGGCGATGAAGTCCTCGCGAAGGCGAAGGAACTGCAGCCGGGCGAGAAATTCACGATTGATGAGGACGGAGACGGCGACCCGGATATCCTGATCTTCAACGACAATGATCCCAAACACACCATCCAGCCGATTCTTGTGAAAGTGATCGACGAGGATGACGATATGAAATCCGATGCTGAGGGTGATACGGACAGCGACTGCTGGGTTGCGGATTGGTATGGCGATGGAGTGATTGATTGCGTTGTGGATTATGAGGACGAAGACGGCGACAACGATGTGGATCTCATGGTCCTGTACGACAAAGATTTCTACGGGCGGACCATTGCCATTGTCTGCGAAGACCATGGCGATGACAACCGCCTCTGGTACACCCGGAACTACACCTACGACCAGCCGGGCTGCCAGTGGCTTTCCGATTTCAACGGCGATGAGCTGTTCTGCATGTACGATTTCGATGTGCAGACCGGTGAACTGTTCCCGAAGTTTGAGAATCCGTTCTGTTTCTATGATATCGACGGCGATCAGTGTTCAGAGATTGCAATCCGGTTTTCGGGCCAGGACAGGGAAACCAATTTCCTCCGGTACAGTTTCGATGTGGACAACGATGCAAAGAAAGGGAATCCACACGATTACGATTTCTCATTCAATTGCGAGGGGGCTGCGCCCATTCCCCCGGACGTTGTTACCATGCCCAGGTTTCGCCACGGAAAAGCGCGGAACGGCCATATCGCCTGGGAAAAAGGCCGAGAAACGGCGAACGCAATGACCTGGAAGAAAAACATGTTTATCTGGGATGAGGGGGACAATACGGCCAATCCGGCGGATGAAGTGGAAAAACACCACGAGCGCTGGGAGGGTGTAGGCGGGTATCGTCTTCCGAAATACAATTTCCGCCGGGAATACGACGCCGACTTCAGCGGGAAGTATATGTTGTATTGGTGGCCTGTCGACCAGCGCCTGCACCAGTTTGGCGCGGAACAGGGCGAGCTGTACGTGGATTACAACTTCGACGGGAAAGAAGATATGGTGTTTTTCTATAAAGACACCAATGAAGATGGGTATTTCGATGTTTTTCAAGTCGATCTCGACGCAGATGGTTCCATTGACCGGGAATTCAAGGACGAGCGGTTGCAGGTTGTGAATGTGTCGATTGAAAATTATGAGAACCTGCATTCGTTTTACGTGAACCAATTGAAAAAGACATTGAAAGCCAACCGGGAAGTTATCGAAGCGATGAAAACGGTCATGGGACGTCGCGAACCGACCCGCATTGAGGAATGGTTCACCCGAACCATGCCGAAAGAATATCACGCCGCGAAGAAACTGGCCTCCAGCCTGGAGGCGAAACGATATTACCAGGACATGACACGGGAGGTCCTCTTTGCGGAGCTTCAGAGATTTCTCGCAGATCAAGGAAGACCCTTGAGTCCCGAAGAGATCGCCGTGTACGGTCGTGGAGAATACGAAGCGTTTGCCGATCTGTCGGCAAAACTCAAGTGAACAGCCTCGACAACTTGCAAGGATAGAAAAACCAAGGGCAAGATGTGGCTGTCACTTTCTTTTCTCTCCCTCCGGGAGAAAGGTGGATGAGGGATTCTTCGGGTGAAGAATTCCTTGGGTGGCACAGGCTTCCAGTCTGTGGTCCTGAAATAGAAGGATAAGAATCTCTGTAAAAGCCACAATGCGATCCAACTGATAAGGTGCTTAAAAAAGGAACCCAATTCATGAACGCCAATTCATCAGAAAAGCTTGCGATTCACGGCGGCGAACCCTATCGCCGGGAGCCGTTTCCCCGAAGAGTGATGTATGGTGAGCCGGAGATTGTCCGTGTCACCGAGGCGCTTCGGTCGCAGACACTGTTTCAATTCAACGGCAAGCTGGTCGCGGAGTTCGAGCGGAAATTCGCCGAGGCGTACGGCATGAAACACGCGCGCGCGGCGACCTCCGGCACGGCGGCAATTCACACCGCCGTCGGAACCGTCGATCCCAATCCGGGGGACGAAATCATTACCGCCCCCATCACCGATTTCGGGTCCATCGGCCCGATCCTTCAGCAAAATGCGATTCCGGTTTTCGCCGATGTTCGTCCCGATACGCTCACCATGGACCCGGCGGATATCGAAAAGAAAATCACCTCTCGCACACGGGCTATTATTCTCGTCCACCTGTTCGGCACGGCCGCCGATGTGGACGCCGTCCTGGAAATTGCAAGACCGAAAGGGATTCCGGTCATTGAGGATTGTGCTCAGGCACACCGAACAAAACACAAAGGACGCTGGCTGGGGACCATCGGGGACCTCGGCTGTTTCAGCTTTCAGGAATCCAAGCATCTGAGCACAGGCGATGGCGGCATGGTGGTGACCGACGGGGATGATTACTGGGAGCGAATGCGGCTGTTTGTGGACAAGGGATTTGCCCGTTCGGGCTGGGGACCACGCTGTTACCAGTTCCTGGGGCCGAATTACCGCATGTCGGAACTGACCGCAGCGGTGGGGCTGTGCCAGTTGGACAAGGTGGACGGCGTTGTGCACCGTCGCAAACACATCGGTCGGCTGCTCTCATCTCTCCTGGAGCCGATTGACGGGGTCCTTCCGGCGGTCTCTCTTCCCGAATCGGAGCATAGTTTCTGGCTGTACCCGCTTCGCATAACCCACTGGTCCTCTGTGAAGTTTGGCGAGACACTCAAAGAGGAAGGAATCCCCAACATACCCGGATACACGGGAGTGCCGATGTACCTCTGTTCCAAGGCGCTCACCGAAAAAAGGACCTTCGGGACATCGGGATTCCCCATTCAGGATCGAACCTACGCCGAGGGTCTCTGCCCGGTAGCTGAAAAGGCCATGAAGGAATTCATCACAATCTGGTTTCATGAAAACTATTCCGACGACGATATCCGGGATATCGCGGGTGCAGTGGCGAAGGTCGCGGAGAATCTGGAATGGGATAGATAGGACCTGTTTGCCCTATAGGACTGAGAAACTCATCAACAAACAATAAACGGAGAAACATTGTGGACAACATCGGAATTGGAGTAATCGGCAGCGGATTTATGGGACGGACCCATTCGGAGGCATTCTCCAAATACGTAAACGGGGCGTCATTGCGCGCGGTGGCGTGTGGAAGTCGTGCCCCGGCGCTGGCGAAGGAATACGGAATCGACTGTGTGGCATCCGCTGAGGAACTGGTGGCCCGCAAGGATGTCGATGCCGTGGTTGTCGCCACACCGCATTACCTTCATGCAAGTCATGCCATCCTGGCCATGAAAGCCGGAAAGCATGTGTTGATCGAAAAGCCGGTTGGTGCCACTCTTGCCGAATGTCATCAATTGGAGAAATCACTGGAGGAATCCGGGGTGATTTGCCAAGTGGCATTCACACAGCGTTATCGCCGTGCCAATGAAATCGCCAAAGACATCATCGCCTCCGGGCGGATCGGCAAGGTCCTTCAAATCCTGGAAATGCAACATGACTGGCACGGGCTGAGCGGTTTGCCGAAATGGCAAAGCGATCAGCATAACCTCGGTACACTGTTCGGGCATGGCTGCCACTCGATCGACCGGATCCGATGGTTCACGGGCGAAGAGATCGAAACAGTATTTGCACACTGCCGAAACTCGCTGACCGGAGTCGAAGTGGAAACCATGTCCATGGTGATGATGGTTCTCAGCGGCGATATCGTGGCGAATTTCTGGTGCTGCTGGGAGTCGCCGAAACCGGGATTTCCGAACTCGGCATTCCGTGCCCGCATCGTAGGAGAATATGGGCTGCTGGATGTGGATGCTTACGGAAAAATGCAACTCTGTGTGGATGAGAAATGGGAAACGCTATATGAGCAGCCGCCGCTCGACTTTCGTGGCGACTACCTCGCGCCGGTCCGCATGGAGTCTTTCGGGCGTCAGGACCAGGCGTTTGTGGATGCGATCAACGAAGGGAAACAACCGGATGCCAACCTTCGATGCGGCCTCGTAGCGGCATACGTCGCTTTCGCCGCCGAAGAGTCCTCCCGTGAACGAAAAGCGATTTCACTCAAGGATCTGGAAGGAGCAAGATGATGCGTCTCCATACGGTCTCGATTCTCATTCTCGCTCTCTGCGGTCTGTCTGTGGCTTATGGGGATAAAGTCACTCTGGATATGCTGGTGTATTGGCAAGGCGACGATACCGAGTGGCAAGGCACAGCGGAGTTGACCCAGGGAGATTTCCTGAAATGGGAGGGCTACCACTGGGAAAACCGATTCGATTCCGAGGAGCCTCACCGGGACCAATTACTTGAGTCGAACAATAAAAAGGTTTCCTGGAAATCGCACACGGCCAAAGAAGACGACGGAATCTGGCTTGTGGCGCAGTTGGATGCGGACGAGAACATCACCGTAACCTTAAACGGAAAAACGCTTCAAGTCAGCCCGAACGGTCTGGCGAGCGCAAACTCACAAATTCAAGATGTGAGCGGTGACGCCTATATCCTCTTGCTCAATCTCAAACGGCTCAAAGAGAGGATGGATGTGGACGGAGACGGCGACCCGGATGAACTGATCCTTGACGAAACCGCTCGGCGCGCTCCCGGTCGGGGCGGCGAGTTCGCAAATCCCAAACAGGCCGCCGAATGCCCGCTTTTCCCTATTGCCGTGCGGGTGATTGACGACGATGACGATATGACCGCCGACGCTATCACCGGCGATGAAGACAGCGATTGCTATCTTGCCGATTACGACGCCAACGGGGAAATCGACCGGATGCTGGACTGGATCGACAACGATGGGGATGGCGATGCGGATGAAATGGACTTGCGCTATTACCGCAATGGCGAGTTGGTGTGGGGATGGTTCTGGGAAGACGTTGACGACGACAACCGGATGTGGTCTGTGGCGAACTACGAATACCGGGAAGCGTTTGCCTCGGATATGTACGGCGACGATATCTTCTTTCTTCAGAAATACGAACCGCTGACCGACACCTGGCTGCCCTACTCGGAATGCCCCTTCTCGTTCCATGACTTGGACGGGGATGGCTGGTCCGAAGCCGCCGTGCGGGTCAGCGCGGTTCCGGAACCGGAAAACAACGCGAACAGCTATGACGAGATTTGGGGGCCGAACCCGATCAAACCGGTTCAAGTAAGCAATGTCCGATACAGTTTCGATATCGACAACGACAGCAACGAGAAGAATCAGCTGGATTACGACTTCGGATTCACGCTGGTGGGGTCGTTGCCCTACCAGGGATTCGATTATTTCAATCCGAAACGCCGTCCGCCCCAGACCGTGCAGCGGATATCTCACAACGAAATTCTTGCCTTGGCGGACAATTACACGGCGGACCTGACAGGATTCTCTTGGGATGAGTTCGACTGCAATCACCGCTGGGAAGGGATCTTCTGGAGCGAAGAGGATTGGATACGCATTACCCTGGCGAATGCCGGCGGCCCGCCCTGGCGCTGGAATATGCGTCGCGAATTCGATTGCGACCCTTCCAATCAACGGCAGGTTTATTACTCCCTGATCGACCAGCGAATCCACTGTTTTGGAGCAGAGTGGGGCTGGATCGAACACGGCCACCTATGGTCCGAACAGAAATTCGCGGAAACAAAATTCTTTGATTCCAACGGCGACGGATTCTTCGACCGATGGGAGGTCAACCTCGACAACCGGGGCAGCCCGGAGCGGGTTGCCGAACATGTCCAGCAGGTACAAATGCTTCCTTGGGACTATGCGACGATTCAAAGTGTTTACCTGAACCTGCTTCCGAAAGTCATCTCCGCCAATCAGAGTGTGATTGCATCCGTTCGGCAAAAGGGAATCTCGGCGGCGGATACCATCTTTCCGGCAGCGGTCGAAGAAATGGAGACGCATCTGGGGGAAATCAAGAGTCAGGAACGTCTGCGTTATGTGACCGACCTGCTGAAAGAGTATTACATGCACGCGGTTCTCGTTCGTTTGGATGAAATGGCGGCGGCAACCTCTGTCCCGGAACGTCGTGCTGACTTGTCCACCCTGCGAGAGGCCCTGGATAACGCTTTCAACCGGGGATACATGGAAGGAGTTATTGCCCTTCTGGAGCAGGTACAGGAACTGCCGAAGCCGAAACCATCCGAACCGAAAAGAATCACGGTTCGAATTACCAATCCGCTGGACCGTGCCCGCACCTCCGTTCCGGTCACGATTCGATTGGCCGATCTTCCTGAAGATTTTAAGACGAGTCCGTTTCGCGTTGTGGATTCCGACGGAAAAATCCTGCCCAGCCAGATGGACGATCCGGACGGAGACAGTGTGAAAGATGAGATATTCTTCCAGGTTTCTCTCGGCCCGAAAGAGACACGAGCGGTCTCCATTCGATACGGGGATATGGACGCGCAGCAGGCATACACTCCTCGCGCCCATGCGCAGGTCGGTCAGAAATTCTATGTCAGTTGGGAAAGCGATCTGTGCGCATTCCGTTCCTATTTCGGCAAAATCGACGTGTTCGGCAAGAAGAGACCCTGTCTGTTCATGCAGGAAATGGAATCCCCCTGGGTCAATACTCATGCCATGCAGAAGAACGGCATGGATATTCTCAGTGTCGGCCCGACTTC
>JAKPRU010000661.1 GCA_029557025.1 Candidatus Omnitrophota bacterium
ATCTGATCCTCGAAGGTGAATCCGCCCGCGACGGCCAGCGCAGGTAGATATTGGCCTTTGTCCGCAAGGCGCTTGGCGTATTGGTACAGAAGCGAGTGCAAATAAACCGGGGGGATCCCCCACTCATTCATCATGCGCCAGGGACTCATGCCCGTTCCGCCGCCCGCGCCGTCCACGGTAAGAAGGTCGAGTTTGTACCGCGACGCGAAAACCACTGCGCGCGCGAGATCCGCCGGACGATATGCCCCGGTCTTAAGAAAGACATACTTCGCGCCGGCTTTGCGCAGTTCCGCGATTCGCTGGGCGAACGATTCTTCCGTGACCATTCCGACCCGGGAATGACGCTCAAATTCTTTAAACAAGCCACGCTGGAAATCTTCGATGACACGCGGATCGGTCGGATTCGGAAGAACAATGTAGCCGCGCTCGTAAAGTACCTGCGCTTTCTTGAGATCGCGAATCTTTACCTCACCGCCGATATTTTTTGCGCCTTGACCCCATTTGAGTTCCACGCACTCCACCCCGAGTTTTTCAATCGCATATTCCTGCGCCCCAAGCCGCGTGTCTTCAATGTTTGCCTGCACGATAATGGCGCCATAGCCGTCCCGCTGATGGTCTTTATAGAGTTTCACCCGGCGTTTCAGGTCCACGGTGTCGATCACGCGATCGTTGATGACCGCCTGCATATCCATGCCGACTACATTTTCACCGATAGTCAAACCCGTTCCTGCCAGGGCCGCCCCAATCGCCAGGCCCTCCCAGTTGTTCTTGGCCACGTCGGTTGACCCAACCCCCGGGATAATCCACGGACGGCGGAACCGGATCCCGTTGTCGTGACCGAACACGACCTCCAGGTTCACGGCCGGGAAAATGGCTTTATCGCTGTCGGCTTCCATTCCATGCGCGCCGGCCGCGCTGCCCATGATATTGAAGTGTGAATAGTCAACGGGATACGTCTTCTCCGCTGCCGTGGTGATCACCCCGAACGGTTGCGGGTAAATGACTTCATGGCCACGGTACGCGGATTTTCCGATTTCACACATCCCGATGCAGCCGTCTACGCAGGTGACGCACATGCCCGACGCGGGAACGACGGAGTGTTCGGTCCTGTTTTTCGTCAACGTTGCTGCGGAAGCATTAATCCGGGAGAGAGTCATCGACATCGTATTGGATTCCTTTCGATCATCCTTGCTTTTCTATTTCGCAAGCCACACAGGGGTCCATGTAGCACATCCTATCGTTGAATGCTTCTTTCTCGGCGCAGGGCGGAGGGAGGTTGGCGCAGCCGCCGCAGATAGCCTTATCCGGTTCCGTGTATGTACAACGAAGTTGGCAGGCGGGACAAACGTAGATACAGCCCCCACATAGCCGGCACTCCTCGGACCGGACGTCGAAAGGTGTACCGATGCTCCGGTTCTGCCCACGCCCTCGAAATCCGATGGCCCCGGCCATCATCTGTTGCTCACACATCCGCACACAGAGGCCGCAAAGGATACAATCCTCGTATTCCTGTTTAAATCGTTGTTGACGAACACCATGAGCCGACGCGAGATCCTGGATTGTCTTGGATTGGGGGCAGGAAGCCAACAACAGTTCGATAATCATTTTGCGTGCCCGAAGCACACGCAGGGAGCCGGTTCGCACACTCAGCCCTTCCTCGACCGGATAGGTACAGGAGGAAACCAGTTTTGCTTTCGGCCCTTCGCCGATCTCTACCACACACAGACGGCAGGCGCCATAGGGCGACAGCCCATCCATGTAGCACAAGGTCGGGATTGGGAATCCGAGAAATTGTGCGGCTTCAAGGATCGTGGTGCCTTCTTCAACCGAAACCTGTAGACCGTTTATCTTCAATGAAATCATGCCGGTGTTCCTTCTGCTGCACCACAATCAACGGAGTTGTGTTTCCGCCGGGTGAATTCGAGATCGCATCTCAGGCATCTTCTCGCTTCTCTAGTTGCATCCTGTACGGACAAGACACCCTCCACTTCTGCGAAACTCTTGTTTCTTAAGACAATGGGGAGGGTGGGGGGTTCTGCCCTTGTCAATTCCCCCTGTTCTTCATCGTCGAATACAGGCGGTTCAATAAAGACCTCCGGCAGTCTCGAAGCAGGCAGTTTCGTGGATTCTGTACCCTGGAGATATCGGTCGATGGACGCTGCGGCTCGTCGACCGGCGGCAATGGCATCCACGACGGTGTACGGGCCGGTCACCAAGTCGCCCCCTCCAAATACGCCCTCTCGATTCGTTTGGAGCGTCTTCGGATCAACACACAATCGGCCGCCTTTATCGAGTTTCAGTCCCATGGAGGCCAGGCACTCACTATCCGGACGTTCACCGATGGCGACGATCAATGTGTTCAGGGGAA
>JAKPRU010000670.1 GCA_029557025.1 Candidatus Omnitrophota bacterium
TCCGGAGCAGTCATCGCCAGAATGTTGGCCTCCACCACGTTATCGATATAAGTGTAGTCCCGCGTGGCAGAGCCGTCGCCGAAAATCCGGGGGCGTTCCCCGCGCAGCATCAGGGGGATGAAAATAGCCATCACCCCTGTGTAAGGTGAATTGGGATTTTGGCGCGGACCGAACACGTTGAAATACCGCAGGCAGACCGTTTCCAGGCCATACACCCTATGGAACACCCGGCAATAATACTCCCCCATCAGTTTCGCCGCTCCATAAGGCGAGACCGGCCTGGGAGCAAGCGCTTCATGTTTTTTAGAGACCTCAACATCCCCATAAGCCGAGGAAGATGCGGCATAAATTACCCGGCGCACACCCGCGTTTTTCGCCGCCAGAAGCACTGTCAGAGTCCCGGTGGCGTTCACATCATGGCTCTCCAACGGCTTCTCCACGGAACGAGGCACAGAAGGCAATGCCCCCTCATGGAACACGTATTCCACATCCTCCATGGCACAACACATCTCTTCATAATTTCGAATATCGATCTCATGCAGGTCCACGCGGTCCCGAATTGGGGCAAGGTTTTCCCGTCGGCCTGTGGCGAAATTGTCTACTATCGTCACCCCGTGCCCCAGTTCCAGCAGTCTTGTGGCGAGATTCGATCCGATAAATCCCGCCCCACCCGTTATCATGATCCTTGCCATCCGTTACCTCGATTCCTTTTTTTGCTGCCTTCACTCTGAGCATCTTGCCGGGCAAGAGCAATTTATGGATTGCGCTTACGATTTCGTCGTCGCTATACCCGATACCGGTTTGGGAGCATGAGCAGCACAACCGAAAAAATCAGGAACCAACCAATCAGCACAAACGGCCCATATTGGGGCGTCAGAACGCTTAAATAGAGAAGAGCATTTTCGCGGCGATTGAGCGGATTAGGATCGGCGGTCCGTTCTGCGATCCGGTCCGGCACGATCATCGAAAGATAGAAATAGGACCCCAGAACGTCTATGGTCACCAGCAGAACCACCAGAAACGGCACGAATACCTTCCAGGATCTGTGGTGACATTCGGGGCATCGAGACAAATTGAAAATTCGCCACCATTGCGCGACTGCCCAGATCGGAAGCCAAAGGCCCAGGGTCACAGCGACCGCAAGCAGGTTCCAGCGCTCATGCGGTAGTGAGTCTTCTTTTTGGAAAGCCGTCCTGCACCGAGGGCAGGTAAATCGGTAAGTCTCCATGATGGCTCCCATCCCATTGGCTCCAGGTATGATACCGAAATGATCCCGGTTCTCCAGATCGTCGATCCATAATTTTTGGGAAAGGTGAATCTCTTTTTTTCTTGACATACGTTCCGGTATCTCGTACTGTAGAATCCCGACCTGAAGTTTTCTTCCACGGTTCTCGGTTTTAATCGGACATTCCTCAAGGAATGGATTTACGGGCAGGCGAAGATCTGCGCCACAAGAGCGCTCAAAGGTTGAGGGAAATGGCCATCGACACAAAATTCATTTTCGTTACGGGTGGGGTTTGTTCATCGCTCGGAAAAGGAGTGGCGTGTGCCTCTCTCGGCTGTCTTCTCGAAGCCCGCGACATCAAGGTCGTTCTTCAGAAACTGGACCCTTATATCAACGTAGACCCCGGCACCATGAGTCCGTATCAGCACGGGGAGGTCTATGTTACCGATGACGGCGCAGAGACCGACCTCGATCTGGGGCATTACGAGCGTTTCACCAATAGCTACGTCAGTCGTGCCAGCAGTGTGTCCACCGGCCAGATTTATGAGGCCGTTATTGCGCGGGAACGTCACGGCGGATACCTGGGGAAAACGGTCCAGATGATTCCGCATATCACCGATGAGATTAAAAGTCGGATTCAGGGGCTGGCGGATTCCGTGGAGGCCGATGTTCAGATTGTGGAGATCGGCGGCACGGTCGGGGATATCGAGGGGTATCCATTCCTGGAGGCGATCCGGCAGATTGCATGGGAGCGCGGCAAACGTTTCACCATGTATATTCATCTGACCCTCGTACCGCATATCGTGGTGGCGGGCGAATATAAGACCAAGCCTACTCAGCACAGTGTCGGAAAACTCCGCGAAATCGGTATTCAGCCGGACATTCTCCTGTGTCGGTCCTCCGGGCCGCTTTCCAGGGAAATGAAGGAGAAAATCGGCCTGTACTGCAACCTCTCCCCCGATTCCGTGATCTGTGCGCGGGACATCGAAAGCACCATTTATGAAATCCCGCTCATGTATCATGAAGAAGGTTTGGATGCGCTGGTTGTGGATCATTTCGGGCTGCGGGGGAAAGATCGCCCGAACTTGCAGAGCTGGCGGCGCATGGTCAACATAATCAAGAATCCCCGGCGCGGCGAAGTGAACATCGCGGTTGTCGGGAAATACATCAACCTTCAGGATGCCTACCGGTCTATTTATGATGCGCTGGCCCATGGTGGCATCCAGCACAACTGCCGAGTGAATATCATGAAAGTTCACGCCGAAGCCGTGGAAAAACAGGGACCAGCCGCACTGCTGCAAGGGGTTCACGGCATTCTGGTCCCGTGGGGGTTCGGCAAGCGGGGCATTGAGGGCAAAATCGACACGATCCGGTACGCTCGCGAGAACAAGATCCCGTTTCTCGGAATCTGCCTGGGGATGCAGTGCAGTGTGATCGAGTTCGCCCGGAATGTCGCCGGTCTGGAAGGAGCCTCCAGCACGGAATTTGATCCGAGAACGCCCCATCCGGTGATCAGTCTGCTGAATGAGCAACGTTCCGTGGTCGATAAGGGTGGCACGATGCGGCTGGGGGCGTATCCCTGCGTTTTGAAGCCAAAAACCCTCGCGTATGCGGCTTACAAGTCCAGGAATATCAGCGAGCGCCACCGTCATCGCTGGGAATTTAATGTGGATTATCGTGAACAGTTCGAATCCCTGGGTATGATTATTTCGGGAACTTCTCCGGATAGCACGCTGGTCGAGATTATCGAGCTGAAAGATCATCCCTGGTTTGTGGCGTGTCAATTCCATCCAGAGCTGAAATCGAGACCCTGGCGTCCGCACCCGCTTTTTGCCGGGCTGGTTGGTGCGGCGTTGAAGATGAGGGGGTAATTCGGGAGCGAGAAAGGCGGGAGCTGACGCTGCCGCAGTCCAAGGTGAACCGTGTGTTGGAAAGAGATCCGGCGACCGCTGGTCGCGTATTCCGTTCTTGTCTTGACTTACTGCCTCCGGGCAATTCCCATACGCTGTACATATTGTCTCGGGAGGTTGCTGGGAGACCTGGCCTACGCCGTCTCCTGGCGTGAACGCGCGCGAGCCATTCGGCATCTTGAGGAGTTCTATGGAGAGCGCCTGAGTCGCCGGGAAGTTCGGCGAATTGCAAAAGGTGTTTTTCAGCATTTCGCTTGTTCGGTGATGGAACTCCTGGCTCTGCGGTCCCCGGGGAGATTCCTGAACCGCCTGTCCGTTTCCATTGAGGGACTTGATTCCGTACGGAAAGTATTGGAGCAGGGCCGTGGATGCTTGCTTTTGACAGGTCATATCGGGAACTGGGAGTTGATGGCGGCTTATTTCGCACGCCAAGGGTATTCCGTCCATGTTGTAGCCCGCCCGATGCGTGACCCGATTTACCGGAAAATGGTGGACGGTCATCGAGATGCGTGTGGACTGCATGTTCACTACACAAAGGGGGAGGGGGGTATGTCCATGGTGCGGGCGTTGCGTCGCGGGGATGTGCTTGCTTTGCTGATCGATGTCCGCACGGAGGGAGAGGGCCGCTGGGTGGAATTCCTGGGTAGACCTGCTTATACTCTGATCGGACCGGCGGTTCTGGCGGCCCATACAGGC
>JAKPRU010000675.1 GCA_029557025.1 Candidatus Omnitrophota bacterium
ACGGGAGGTCCAGCGAAGAGTCTTGAATCCGTCGAAACAGGGCGATTCCGGACGGTGAGAAATAGTAATCCGAGAGGGGATAGTCCGGATTGGAGTCGGGCATGGACGGAGCCGCGAGTTGACTCCGAAGGGTCTTGAAAAACGGGAGATAGGGATCGGATGCAAGGACAATCTGCGGGTGCGCATTCAGCATACATCCCAACAGGGTAGTCCCGGAACGAAACATTCCGCTGATGAAAAGAGGAGTTGTGAACAAGTCGGTCGTTCCTCTGGCGCCGAATATCAGGGAGATCTGTGTGGTGACCCCGTTTTTCGCTTTGAGTTGCTTCCCGGACCCGAACAACGCATCTGCAAAAGAAAAAACGCATGGAACTCAGATTAACGAGGATATTCTATCCCCGACATCCGGTCCGGTCAAATGGTTTACGGTCTGTGGTTTAGGATCTATGGTTTAGGGGTTGCGGATGTCAGGCGGTAGATTTACCGTTCTTTTCCTTACGACGGCCCGGATTGGATGGCATTCTATGCAAGCCTAGGAGACGCACCCTTCTTTATTCCGGCCAAACTGTGACGGTTCCGCAAAAAGTCGACAAGTTGAACGGGAGAATTGTAGACAGAATTGAGAAAAAATGAGATGGAAGCGTGTGGGAACGGGTTGATTGTCGAAAAGGCGCATGTTATATTAAGTGTAATATAATCAACAAGTTGAGAGACGAGTGGAACAACGGATCAGAGATTGCAGAACGGTGTATTTGCTCGATGAATGGTCGCTTTTAGGCAGAAGCAGGGGGAGATGTTGAGGAAGGACTCGTCGGGGGTATTCCGACCGGAGTTGCCGGAGCGACTGCCGATCGAGAAAATCCGGTGGTATTTTGATCGGAAAAATAGAGGAGAGCTATCGGGAATGCAACGGATTTGGAACCGCCTGGGGCCGCTCATCGGCCTGATACTGATCCTGATCATTTTCGGCGCCCTGGAGCCGGACAAATTCCTCAGCGCACGCAATATCGGCAATGTGATTGCGCAGACTGTAGTAGTCGCCACGGCGGCAGTGGGAATGACCTTTATCATCATCAGCGGCGGGATTGACCTTTCGGTCGGTTCGTTGATCGCGCTAACCGGGGTTTCGGGCGCGATGATGATGGTCTCCACACTCGGAGGCGGATCGATTTTCCTTGGCGTATTGATCGCGATGCTGGTGGGGTTGGTGGGCGGACTATTTAACGGGGGCGTTGTTACCCTTGCGGGCTTGCCGCCGTTCATTGTGACGCTGGGCACCCTGGAAATTTTTCGAGGGACTGCGCTGCAACTGACCAATGGCCTCCCGGTCACCAACCTTCCCCGTGACTTTGCGGTTCTTGCGAACGCCACACAGGAAATCGACTTGGGATTCACCGTGATTGTTCTGCCGTATTCATTCTATTTTCTAGTGGCTTTAGGGGGGATTGCCTGGTTTGTGCTGCGGTACACCGTATTCGGGGTGGCGGTGTATGCGGTTGGGAGCAACGAGCGGACCGCGCGTCTCTGCGGAATTCGTGTCAACCGTGTGAAATGCGCGGTCTATATGATCGGTGGACTGACAGCGGGCCTGGCGGGGATTCTGCAATCCTCCCGCCTCATCACCGGCCAGTCCACCACCGCACAGGGCCTGGAGCTGGATGTGATCGCGGCGGTGGTGATCGGCGGCGGCAGCCTGTTGGGAGGGGAAGGGTCCATTCTCGGATCCATTGTCGGAGCGTGGATCATGGGATTCCTGCGCAATGGCTGCAATGTGGTCGGTATTTCGGCGTTTGTGCAGAGGATCATTATCGGGGCGATTATCATTCTGGCGGTGTTTGTCGATCAGCTTCGCCACCGAACCGACCTGTTCGAGCGGTTCCGACGTCGTCCGACAAAGCAGGAGTCCGCCGCACGGTAAAAGTGAGACACTCTTGCCTGGAGCCGGGAGATTGGGTAAATTGAAAAATCTTTTTGGAGGTGACAGTACTGTGGCCAAAGGAAAAAACAAGAAAGCGCATCAGCTCGGTTGGCGGTCCAAGAAAGCCAATCATAAGAGCCGCCCCTGCAAGGGCAAATAATCCCGCCGATTTTATCGGCACTCTCCCCAAGTCCGGGCAATTCTGTTCGGGCTTTTTTATTTGTGTTCCCGAAGCAAGAGGGAATCCGGAAGTCTGAACCAGGATTCGCAGGATTCAAGGATGACCGTGATGAACAAAAGGGATAAGCAATTCTGGGAGTGCCTTCGATTGGGTATTTTGGAACCTCGCTATTCGGCAGACACAACTTCCGGCAGCAAGTCTTTCAGTCCGATAACCGGTTCCTCGGGCCTTTCAAAAAGGCGGCTAGCACTCAGTACTTCAATGCCCACCAGTTGTTCCCCGGCGGCAAAATCCAGCGCGATATCGTCCGTCAATCGCACAACGCGGCATTGGAAGTCCCCTTCCAGCAATCGGATATAGAGCGCGTCCGCCATCTTCTCATAGGTGATCTTCATGGCTCTGTGCCTCCTGAAAATAGAAGGTGAAAACGGTTATCACAATGATTCTATCATCTTCTTCAACGGTTACGGGAGCAATCTGCTGTATGGCATAGCCTCTTCCGTCCCATTCCCGCCTGAATTCAACATTCAGACAATGGATCACCCTTCCCTCACGAGCCGGCTCCGACTGCCCCACGCGAATGGTCTCAAGCACTTCGTGTTCACTTGTTCCACGCTCCTTCATCCGCAAGAGTGCATGGGTTGTGAAAATGATGCGTTTGATCATTCACGATTCTCCTGCCGTATCCCAGCACCGCCAATAGCACAGCGTCCGGCAGACGCTTGGCCTTCTGGCTTTTACAATACAAGATGGCGAAGTTGTTTACCAAATAAAAAAAGCCCGACCCAGGCCGACAGGAAAGGCGGTAGCTGTGCTGACGCACTCCAAGAAACGCGAACCGTCTCGACGTTGAAACAGCGCTGCGGTAGCATGGCAGGGCATCTTGGATCTGAGAAAAGGGCAATTCCGTGGGTGAAAAGAACTCGCAGATGTTCGAGGACAATCTCGCCGCTCTTCGCGCGCGGTTCCCTGCGCTTGCCGGGCGGATTGTGTCACAGGCAGAACCCGGCAAGTGCGTTGTGATCGGAACGCCGTCCGGATTTCCAACTCTTACGGTTCAAACGTCAAGAGGCGAGGAGGTGCTGTATCACAGCCGACATGATCCGAGGCGGGAAGCGATTCGGTGGGCGGAGTCGCCCGGTATCCGCGAATCCTCCCGAATGATCCTGTTTGGCCAGGGACTCGGATACCACGCCCTGGCCCTCCTGATGGCAAAGCCCCGGGATTATCTCTGCATTGTCGAACCACGGATGGACGTTCTTCGAGCCGCCATGGAGTGGGTCGATCTGCGGCCCATCCTGAATCACCCGAATGTGTTCCTACTATGTGAAGAGCCGCCGGAGAACCTGTATCGGACGATCATGGCGCGAATGGGGGAGTTTCTTTCCACGGGATTTGACTTTTACATCCTGCCGGCTGCCGCACGCGCCTGTCCTGATGAACTGCAACAGGTTCAACAGGAAATGGATCGCGTCAAGGAAGCTTACGATGGGATGCTGCGTCATATAGAAACCACAGGGGTACGGACGCAGGAACATCTTTTCCGCAATATCCCCGCCATATACCGTGCGCATCCTCCGTCGGTTTTGAAGAATCGGGCCACGGGATGTCCGGCTCTCATTATCGCCGCCGGGCCGTCGCTTAATAAGAACATCAACCAGATCGCCTCCGCGGTGGGACATGCGGCGATTTTCTCCGTAGATACCTCCCTGCGGCTTCTTCAGGCGCGTGGGATCGAACCGCATTTTGTTGTGACCAAGGATGCATCGGATCTGAATGAACGTCATTTTCAGGGGATTGACAATCTCGGAAAGACACTGTTTGTGTTTGACCCGCAGGTGTCGCCGCGTCTCACAGGGAAATATCAGGGGCCTTCAATTTTCCTACCGCACCGATGCCGTTGTTTGCACCGGCATCTTCCGGGACGGCATCTGACTGATGATGATGTGTTGCCGTTCAGTCAGACAGTAGCGTTGGCGGCGTTTCACTTAGCCCACCTGATGGGTTGCTCTCCGATTATCTTTGTGGGATTGGACCTCGCATTTCCACCGGGGGCCGGCAGCAGTCATGCCGCGGGGACTGCCCTGGAGGCAGAGGTTTCGTATACAGCCTCTGGGGAGATGGTTTACCGGAGAACGGAGGGAAACGGTGCATATCGGGAACAGGTGGAGATGGTTAGGACTCCCGGCGTGGACGGGGGCATGGTTCCCACCAGCCCGATTTTCTATGAGTGTATTCGGTTCCTGGAGGGACTGCTTGCCGAAACCGGCGTCCATTGTGTGGATGCCACCGAAGGCGGTGCGCGAATCGAGGGCACGGAAATCATCCCCTTTTCCGAGGCACTGGAACGACATCTGCGAGGTGAGTGGAATGTGTGGAGTATGCTGGATATGATTCGGCAAGTCTCGCTGCCTAAGGTCCCCTGTTCGTTGTTCAAGGATTTGGCGGGCGTTGTTGAGGATGGCATGGAGAAATCGCGTCGGGGACTGGAGGCAATCTCCAATGTCTCTGTCCGGGCTGACTGGGAGGAGGTGACCTGCCTGTTGGGGAGTCTGCAGGCGATTCGGGAGGAGATCGAGCAGGGATTCCAATTATATGAGATCCTGGAGCCGGCCTTGGAACGCTTGTTTGTCACGATCCGAGCGCCGGGATATTTCGCGCTGAAAAGCGATCTTCCGTCGCAATTGCGCCTGCTGGATCGTTACGTCCATTATCTCAGCGAGATTCACCGGGTCGCGTCCTTGTTCGGTCCGCTGTTGCGGGAGATGGGAGGAAAAGAATAGTCCGGCTTGACGCTTGCTCTCTTCCGGCGCAGGATAGTGGCGTATTTGACTTGGAGTAATAAATCAATGGAAAGTGATATCAAGTTTTTTGCGGACGATATGGTGGGGCGACTTTGCTGGTGGCTCCGAATGATCGGGTACGACACCGCCTATGAGCGGGATATTGAGGACGACGATCTTGCCCGCCGTGCGCAAGAGGAAGACCGTATTGTTCTGACACGCGACACCACCTTCGCCGAGCGTTATCCCGACCTGACCGTCCTGTCTCTACCCACAGACCGCCCGGAAGTACAGCTGTGGCTGGTTCTAAGAGCATACCAGCTGGATTACGACCACGCCTGGTTCTCGCGGTGTCTTGTCTGCAATGATGAACTGTTGCCTGTACACAAGGAAAAATACGCCGAACGAATCCCTCCGCACGTGCTGGAAACCCTGGACGAGTTCTGGTACTGCCGGACCTGCGATCAGCTGTTCTGGAAGGGAACTCACCACAAGAACATGATGATGAAGCTGGAGCGTTTGAAGGAACGCTTGCAGAAAATGGAAGAACAGCGTGGCCGATGAGCCGTCGTTCGTCTACATGCGCAGTTTGGGGTCGAGCGCATCCCGAAGGCTGTCTCCGACAATCGAAAACGCCAGTGAGAGAACGAACAGGAACACCGTGGCCCCGGCCAGAGGCCACCAGACACTGGGCTGACGGGCCAGTTCATCCTTCGCTGCCGAGATTACTTGCCCCCAAGTCGCCAGCGACGGGTCTACCCCTATCCCCACATAACTCAGGAAAACCTCCAGCGAAACCGCCTGCACAAAACGAATGGTAAACGTGATAATGATGATATGGCTGACATTCGGAAGAATGTGGCGGAAAATGATCCGGGTATGAGTTTGGCCCAGGGACCGAGCAGCAAGCACATATTCCCGCTCCTTGTGTTTGAAGAACTCTGCCCGGACCAAGCGGCATAAATCCACCCAGGTCGTCACACCGATCACGAGCAGAACATTCATCATGCTCTTGTCCATGAAAGTCAGCAATGCGATCAGCAGAAGCAACTGGGGCACCGATGCAAATGTGGAATAGACCCACACCACTATGTCATCTACAATCCCGCCGAAATATCCGCCCAGCGCCCCGACTACAACAGCTATCGGGATGGCGATCAAGGACGTTACCACCCCGATGATGAATGCCCATCGCAGACCGTGAAGCAGAATCGACAACACATTTTGCCCGTCGAGATTGGTTCCGAGCGGATACGCCCATGCCTCGCGTCGCAGAAGGCCCGAAATCCCATGTTCTTGCAACTGAATCAATACGGTCGGCGGATGGTATGACCAGTCTCGTCCGCGCCGCAACCGGATCATGCCATGCATTTCCGCAGACTCCAGAGCCAGGCTGTTCGATAGAAGCCATATCCAAGAGTCAAGCGCGAACGGGCGCACAAGTTTCTCTTCCTCTATGATAAGCAGAAAGGCAGAGGGTTCTCCGATTTCGATCCGCCGAAGGCGGTGAGTCTCCGAGACATCTCCTGCGAGAATATCGAAATGAACCAGCAACGCCAACACAGCGCACATACCGATCACCGTCAGCGAGATCATCGCCAACGTATCTTTTCGAAGGATTCTCCAGACTTCCCGCCAGGGCATCGCTAACCTAACCTACTCGCACACGAGGATCGACGATTCCATACAGAATATCCGCCGCTACATTCGCTAATATAAACAGCAAGGCCCCCAGAAACACGACCGCACGCATCGTGTTCAGATCCGCATTCTGAATGGCCTCCACTGTGATTCCGCCCAGTCCCGGAATACCGAAGAATGTTTCCAGTAGTAAAGACCCCAGGTAGAGGAAGGGAATCGACACGGCCCAGCGTGTGATCAGAGGAATCAGCGCATTCCGCAAGACATGCCGGAACAGAACCGTGTTCTCGCCCAGCCCCTTTGCCCGCGCTGTGCGGACATAGTCCTGGTTAATCTCATCGAGCATGAGAATGCGGTTGAATCGAATCCCCGCGCCCATCGACAGCGCCGTGTAAATCAGGATCGGAAGGGCCAGGTAAACATACCCCGAAAAACCGGTTGCATAGCCGGAAATGGGGAAATACCGCCAATCCGCCGCCAGGAATTTCTGAAAAAACAGGATTAACGCGACGGAATTGAAACTCATCAGGAACACGGCTAATACAACAAACGCCCGGTCGATTACAGTTCCCCGATAAAGCGCACAAAACAAGGCAAGAACAATCGAAATCATCTCACTCAGGCAAAACGCGGGGACCATCATTTTCAGAGAAGGACCCATCCCACTAAACAGAACCTGAGACACCGGGCGATCATCCCGGTCACGCCCGAAATCCAATGTCAACAGATCGACACTGTAATGCAGAAACAGAATCGGTTTTGATACGGAACGGATATCCTCCTCGGTGATCACCGTCCCCGGTGCGGCCCGGCCGGCCTCGACTTCCATCTCCTTGCGAAGGCCCTCATCGGTATATACGCAAAATCCCTTCTGTATTTTCCACTGTCGAATCGTTTCCGGATTGGCCGCCTTCTGAAGTTCTTTCACGGCTAATGTGTCCGGCGTATTGATAACATAAAATAAGGTGAATGTAAGGAGAATGACCCCGAAAAGAATCGGGATCGCATAACAAATTCGCCGAACGGCATAGAACAGCATAGAGGCTACCCCCGTTGTTGCTCCACGATTTTATATACGAACGCCGCAACGATACCGACAAATAGAAGCGCAAACAGCACGGCGGGCAACCGGAACATTGTATTTGTATGACGCACCCATTCCAGTCGCGTGGCAGGGTCGGAAACGACGTACCGGTAAGCCCTGGTGGACATTGGAAGGGGTTTTGCAGGAGAACACCAGTCATGATAAAGCACGAATAGTCGATTGTAGTACAGATAAACCCATGGCACATCTTCGTCAACAATCGCCGACATTTCCCGAATCATCTCGGACTTCCGCTGCCATTCCTCCGGGACGGAGTCGGAGAGAACCTGTAGTTCCTCATAAAGCCGGTCATAGCGGTCGTTTCGATATGCGGCGTAGTTGACTCCCGGGCGACGGTTGGGTCCATACAGCAGCTGGAATACGTTCTGTGCATCAGGGTAGTCCATGGTCCAATTTGCATCGTACAGTTGCCCCTTGCCTTCGGCGGCGCGTCGGAGGAATTCGGGAAATGTCTGCAAGTTACATTGAAGTCGGATACCGATCTCCTGCGCGCAGATCGTATAGAATCGTGCGATGTCTCGCGTTCCCTGGGTCGCAGAACGAAATTCGACCGACAATTCCAGCGGCGCTCCATCGGGGGATTCGCATGTCACCCACTCTCCTGATGAATTGCGGCTGACAGAATACCCGGCTGCCTTCAGAAGAGCGCGGGCCTGCTGCGGATCATAGCCGCCCCATGGCGTCCGGTAGTCCGGGTCGTATCCCCTTACGCCCGGCGGAATCAGCATGTTCGCAGGTCTTCCTCTTCCGTTCAAATAAGTCGAAATGAGATAGGCGCGGTCCATACACAAACTGATCGCTCGGCGTAACTGTTTATGTCGTTCATCATAGCCCCCGACCCGCTCATCCTCCATATTGAACACGAGATAAGTAATACTTGGATCGTCACAGATCTGTAAATGGATTCCCTGCTCTCGTATCTCCCGTGACAGTAGTGTGTCCGGCGATACGGCGCTATTCTTCGAATTAGCCGTTCCTGCAAATGCGCGGTCGAATTGTTCCTTATTGAGCCGTTCATAGCAGTCGATGGTTCCCGCAAGAAACTCCATCCACATGGTGCTTGCTTCCGGGATAATAAGGAACTGGAGTTCATCCGCCAAGGGAATGTGTTTACCGATATGAGGCGCCATGTAACGGTCCCAATCGCCCGGGTCCAGCGCGCCCTCCTGTTCCCATTTGCGGCGAAATATGTCTTTGTAGTTGTTCTGCCTGGTGTCGGTTGAATCCAGTTGAGGGAAATAAATCTCGCGGTATTTCGGATTTCGCGTCCAGATCAAATGCTGCTTCTTGACATATTCTTTCAACATGAACGGCCCGGTGCCGACCGGGTGGCGGCTGAAATCAAGACCGTACCGCTCCACCGCCTCGCGCGGGACAATCGCGCCGTACGGCAGGCTCAAGGCCCACAGGAGTTGCGGGTAAGGAGACCGGAGACGTATCTGAAATGTGTAGTCGTCCAGAATCGTCAATCCCTCTACCGGTTCATCGAATAGCCGATCGCGTGCTTGCGGATTGCCGGTAGCCAAAAATCGCCTGCGCCAGTCATCCAATCCAGGGACTTTATTCTCCAATACCCAGAATCCTCCTTCCGCGAGTGACATGAGACGTTTGAGCGAATAGACCGCATCCTGTGCGGTAACCCCGCGTCCCACTCCGTTCGGAAAACACGGGTCATCCTGGAAGGAAATGTCATCGCGAAGTGTGAACGTATAGGTTCTTCCTTCATCGGTGATTTCCGGCATGTGTCGGGCAAGGCACGGTACAAGTTGCGGTTCCGGCGGGGAGGGGTATTGATAATCCACAAGCGACTCATACGCCAGGCCGCACTGCCGCGCGGAATACACATCCCCGGCGCGATGCGGATCGAGAAAGCGGGGATCCACGGATAGCGCAAGACGAACAACATGCCGATCCCCATCCTGCCTGGCCAACACAACCGCCCGCGAGCCACAGGAGAGGGAGAAAAGGCATGCCATTGCGATCAGCGCATTATTCCTTGACATGGTTCGTATACCGCTTGGATTTTAGATTGGCACCATGATAATAGGGCAGGGGGAGCAAGGTGGAGAGGGAAGGATGTCCGATATTCGTCGGGACAGATCGGAGTATATTTATAGTTGACAGACCGGGCCTTCGGAAACCGAAAATGGTTGTCCAGACGTTATGAGAATGCCGTTTGATGCGACCAATCTGTTGAAGAAGGCGAGGACGCGATAGACTTTATGCGTTGAACTGCATTTCACTTATTGAAGCGCCGGTGGCTCAATGGATAGAGCACCTGACTTCGGATCAGGCGGTTGGGGGTTCGACTCCCTCCCGGCGCGGCTTGAAAACACTGGACTTACGGGCATAACGGTTTGGCTCAAGAATCCCTGAAGTAACCAGGAAGTAACCAGGAGAGAACGTATTCCATTCGGTTGGGTTCGTGATTTTTCGCCCCAAAAACCTGCCTTATTGCTGATGAAGACCCCCGGTTGCATTTCTTCTCTGCCATTGAGACGGAATTCTCGGTCTCGGTCGGGAATGTTCAGCATCAGGAACTCCTCATCCAGTTTGCACTGGACGGGCGTACCATCCCCGTACCCACAGGAACTCAATCGGTTGAGAACTTCCAGGTTGTCCACCGCCGTATATCGGGGGGTGAATATCGCCCGAATCTCTGGCCCATCAAACCGGAAGAACAGGTGTTCATTCCGCTCTTCCGCCAGCCACGGGTTGAGATTATTGGCCTGAAGTTCCGGGGCACACCTCTGCAAATACGCATGAGGAACTCCCAAGCGCCAGGCAATGCCTTTTTGAGCAATCGGTTTGAGACGATGCGGTAAATCCGGTCGTGCAAATCCTGGTCTATGCAATCCAGGACATCCTTCAGCTCTTGTTCCATCTTTTTCTCACGCAGAATCTCTTCCGCATTTCGAAAACGAACCACGTCATACGTCATTGTTCTCTACCTCCTCTATGTTGGTTTGATTCTTGATTTGAATATCGGATGGGATGACAATTACGCCGCAGGATGCCGAATCTCTTCCAGAAACGGAGATGGAACCGACGGGACTCCAAGGTACACTTCACTCCGGCTCAGATACAGCAATTTCATTGCCCGCGACATACCCACGAAAGCTACTCTACACTCCTCTTCCATATCCCCTTTTTTCGTCGGCAGAATTCCTTCCACCAGACCAATCAGGAACACCACAGGCCATTCCAACCCCTTCGATTTGTGAATGGTCATCAGGTGAACCCCTTTCTGATTCCGACTCACCGGCCCCATCGTCTCCGTATGCTCCAGAAAGGAACCAATGTCCCCGAATCGGGAAGCAGCCAATTCCAACTGATTCAAATTGGCCGCTTTCACATCATCGGGAACTGGAACCTCCTCCTCGGCAATCGACCGATCATAATCCAGCATTTCCCGCAACGGCCGGATCGTTTCCACGGGATTCAGTGTCCCAGCCTTCTCCAGAAAAGGATTCAACAGATTCTGAAACTCCCGTACAGCCCGACGGACATACCCCAATGAAATCGGCATTCGGTCCAGAGATTCGTATAAGGACAGACCCTGTTCCCGGGCATAGTCTTCCAGTTCCTGCAAAAAGGTCCTCCCCAGATACCGCTTGGAAACATTGATGATATTCTTGAGCGACTCCTCCCCTTTTTCGGAATGAGGGTCCCAGATCAATCTCAGGTAGTCGAGAAGCCCTTTTACCTCTCTCCGTTCGTAGAAATTCAAGCCGTTCTCAATGCGTACGGGATTCTCTCCTGGGAGAATCGTTCTTCCATGATCCGGCTCTGAAAATTGCATCGATACAACACCGCCATGTCCTCGTACCGATACCCCTTTCCAGTAACCAACTCCTGAACCTCCCTGCCGACCCGAACCGCTTCCTCCTCCTCGGTCCGGCATTCCAGGACAATCACCTCCGCCCCATCGGGATTCTCCGTGAACAATTCCTTGTCAATCTTTCGGAGATTGTGACTGATCAGGTTCCCACACGCTTTCACGATCTGGGGACATGCGACTTCCTCCTGTAAAAACCACTGATTACAGGTTTCCCGATACACACAGTAGGAGCAGTTCCACCCCGTATCGTTGGGAATAAATACCCCGTTCCGGATCCCCGCCCACACCATCGCCCAGCTCTTCAAGGCAGGTGAGGCCAATATTCGAAAGATCTCTCAGGCACCTCGCTTTCGCCCTTCTTGAAGCCATCCGGAAAATATGTGGTGCAATCTTCCGATTGACATTTCCCGGATTAGATC
>JAKPRU010001034.1 GCA_029557025.1 Candidatus Omnitrophota bacterium
CATTGCGGCCATCATGTAATAAGGGGTCTCTTTGCGTTCCCAAATCTGATCCATGGAATGACGATTCCCCATACGGACGATTTCCAACAGGGGATCAACCGCTGCGAATCCATACCCCAGAATCTTTTCCATGCGGGGAAAGACCTCCCGAGATGGCGGCGGCTGGCCTTCCTGGGACCGTGCCAGGTACCAGGCAAACATCTTGTCGATTGCATCAAACGCCTCTTTTTCCTCGGTAGAGAATTTTTTCGCGTCGATCTCATTGAGCAGCGGGTGCTTGCAGTCCCCGTGAGATTCTTTCCAACTTTTCTTTTCATCTGTGAGTGTGCATGAGATGGCCAGGATTGTTATCAGCGCAAAACGCCATCCGAACGGAATTGCATCAGGAAGACTTTTCATCGGTTTGGTATCCTATCTATTCCCCCTCGGTTCCCGTATTTGAGATTGTACTTGCCCTGCTCTCGGACTCCATCAAGCGTGTCGCGGATATTCCCGAAGCGGGGCTATCTTTCAAGAATATCCCCCGTTCCCAAGACACGCAGGTCCTTTTGTTCTTGTAACAGAGTGTTGAGTTTGCCCTGGTGTTCCCGATGGCGGAGTCGCGCGTGTACTTCTTCCCTGGGATTCTCGAATTTTCCCGACGCCAAGAGGATATTCGGGCGCTTTCTGTCTTTCTCTGCCTGTGCGGAGATTGAGAAAGGACGTCGAGCAGAGGCAGTCATCAGTCCCGCTCCTGCGCAGACTGTGCTTTTCAGGAACCGGCGTCTTTTTATTATGTCCATTGGAATCTCTCCTTCGGCTGACGCGACCAATTTTAGGCTGCACTTATACAATGTCAATAACGATGGAGAAACCCGGTGCTTGACAGATCTGCGAATAAAAGTTACAAAAAGAGATCCTATTGATGAATTGGCGATATTACGACTCTCATCCCCAACATTTTCTTCCGGTGGGAGAGGGAGTCACCCGGGTGGGTGTCGGACTCGCCCCTACGCTTGACACAGCAGAGTGTGCGCCGCCATGAATTCCAAGGAACGTGTACATCGTGCGCTGCGACGGGAACCGGTAGACCGGGTTCCTGTGTTTATGTGGTTTCATCCGGAGACCGCGAAACGGTTCGCGGCGCGGCTCGATATTCCGGTCAGTCGCCTGGCGGAGGCGATGGGGGATGATATCCGGCAGACTTGGGTGAATAATAACTACGCCATGGAGGGCATTGTTCATCAACACAACGGCGAGTCGCATGTCGATGAATGGGGAGTTCGGTGGGTGAAAGACGGTCCGTTTAACCAAGCGGTTGAATTTCCCCTGGCGAACCTGAGCGCGGACGAAGTTCGGGCGTATCGCTTCCCG
>JAKPRU010000698.1 GCA_029557025.1 Candidatus Omnitrophota bacterium
CTTTCAGCACGGGATCGGTGATCCGGACACAGCCGTCAAAGCCTTTCGCGATCACTGTCTTAAACCCGACTGCTGAAATCTTATCCAAGCCGGAGATGACCGGGGATAAACCGGAGGTAAGCAGCCGAATCATCCGCCCGATAGCCGCGGGGTAATCCGCCAAAGGTTCCACGGTGGACCCGCTCTCCCCCCCGCAAGTCCACGAGAGGATGGCGTCCTGCGACCCGATCTTCTCAAACCGTCCCCATGCCAGTGATTTCTCTTCCGGGAAACGGATCAATTGGAATTTCAGGGAGGTGCTCCCGACGTTCGCAACGAGGATGTTGTTCATGATTGTCTCCGGAAGGAGTATCGGATTGTATGGTCCGGTTGGAAACCCGCACCTAGTGTACTGTCTGGGCCATGGTAAGACGAGGGATATCGCCCCGGGCGGTTCCGGACAGTAGACAACGGCGCAGGTAGGGGACATCACCTGCGGTATGTGTGAATCGTAGGGGCAATCCCCCTGTGGTTGCCCCTGACTTCTCCACACCAAATTCTCCCCCAAGCTTGACTTGCGCAGTTTTTGTGCCGATAATTGCAGGTACATAGGAAAAGGCGCCGAAGAGGAGTAGTAAGCGTCACTGCGGAAATCCAGAGAGCCGGTGGGTGGTGCAAACCGGTTTTCCGCCGCGCTGAACTCGCCTCTGAGCCGTCCCGGTGAACGGAGTACTCCTCGCTACTAGCCGGGGCCGGGTTCGCCCGTGACAGCGACCAATGAAGGGTGAGACGAAGCATTTCAAACGCTTGTCTCACTGAACCAGGGTGGTACCGCGGAAACATTTCGCCCCTGAAGCGATTCAGGGGCGTTTTTCATTTTTCGGGCTTGAAAGGAGGTGGTCTCGATGCAATGTCTTCTTACGGGCGACAGCGACGAGAGCGACCTTGGCAACGTTCCGCTATGTAGACTGAAGAATCCGGCCCTTCGAGGCCACCCATTTCATAAGGAGAACGAACATGTCAGATAGAATCATCATATTCGATACCACGCTGCGGGACGGGGAACAAGCCCCCGGTTTTTCCATGAATCTGCAAGAAAAAATTGAATTCGCCCGGCAACTGCAACGGCTGAAAGTGGATGTGATCGAGGCGGGATTCCCGATTTCTTCCCCCGGCGATTTTGAGTCGGTCAAAGCCATTGCCGAGCAGATCGAGGGTCCGCAAATCTGCGGTTTCGCACGCGCTCGAAATGAGGACATCGACTGCTGCTGGGAAGCGGTGAGAGCCTCCGCCCGTCCGCGTATTCACACGTTCATTGCGACGAGCGATGTGCATGTTGAAAAGAAGCTGCGCAAGACCCGGCAGGAGGTCAAGGAAATCGCGGTCCGCTCCGTCGAACGTGCCAAGAAATACACCGACAACGTGGAGTTTTCCACCGAGGATGCCGCGAGAACCGATTGGGATTACATCTGTGAGGTCATCGAGGCAACCATCAACGCCGGGGCCACAACCATCAATGTCCCGGATACGGTGGGGTATTCCAATCCATGGGAAATGGAGAAGCTGTTCCGGTACATCTTCGAGAATGTATCCAACATCCGTCAAGCCGTTGTATCCTGTCACTGCCATAACGATTTGGGGCTGGCGGTGGCCAATTCGCTGGCCACACTTCGCGTCGGGGCCAGGCAGGTTGAATGTACTGTCAATGGCATCGGCGAACGGGCCGGGAATGCCTCGCTGGAAGAGGTTGTAATGAATCTGAAAACCCGTCGCGAATTCTTCGGATTCGAGACAGGTATCGACACTCGCCAGATTTACCCTGCCAGCCGCATGTTGACCCGCTTCACCGGCGTTTCGGTCCAGCCCAACAAAGCCATTGTCGGTGCCAACGCTTTTGCGCATGAGGCCGGTATTCACCAGGATGGCGTCCTGAAAGAACGTACAACTTACGAAATCATGACCCCCGAATCCGTCGGCTGGTCGGGCCAGGGCATGGTGTTGGGCAAACATTCCGGACGTCATGCTTTCAAGACTCGCCTGGAGGAACTGGGATTCCGCCTGAACGAGGAGGAACTGCAGAAGGCATTTGAGGCGTTCAAGGTGTTAGCCGACCTGAAAAAGAAGGTCTTCGATGAAGACCTGATTGTAATTGTCCACCAGCAGGCCCGCTCTGCCGATCTCGACCGGTATATCCTGCAAGGTTTGATAATCGAGGCCGGCAAGAACGGACCAAAAGCTACAGTGGTTTTGCGTTCAAACGGTAACACCATCGAGGAAAGCGGAACGGGAGACGGTGTGCTGGATGCCGCATTCTCGGTGATCAAGAAAAT
>JAKPRU010000700.1 GCA_029557025.1 Candidatus Omnitrophota bacterium
GACTCTGGCTTTGACGATTCCTCGAGCCGCATCCGCCGCCAGGGTTTCTACGACCAGATAGTGACCGGGGACTACCTGGACAACGGTCTGCTCTCCCGGCCAGGCCACAACGTGAAGTGTGTTCCATAAAGAATAAGTTGTATAATTGAACTTGTGTTGCAAAACATCACGCATATCATCCAGATCGGCTGGGAGTGTGCCCACAACGCCGGCTTTCTGGCCGAGTAACACGCGAACCTCCAAATCCAGATCGGTGCCGAAATCATCCACCGTCAGCGGTTCAGATTCCTGTGGTTGCGATACTGGTTGCCCTGCCTGGGGAGCAGAGGACGATTCGGAGGGGGCAACCGGCTTTTCTTGCCCGAAGGCAGGCAGAATTGTCACGATACATGTGAAAAAAACGGCAACAATTTGTTTATTCATGGGATAATCTCCTGATCTCACCCAACGGCCAGGACTCATACCAAAATAGAAGCAAGCCCCGTTCCTATTATACCAGGAATTTGCACAGGATCGGGATAGTCACGCAGCAGATCAGGCAGGAAAGAACAATGCACAGGGCAACATATCGCCGGTCCGGAGGTTGCCCATAATAGGCGGTGAATATACAGGCGATGGCGGCAGTCGGCATAGCGGTTTGAAGAATGAGCAAATTCCCCAAGGCCGGGCCGATGGGCATGATATGCACAAGGAGAACTCCAATTATGGGCGAGGCAACCAGTTTCAGGGCTGTTGCAATTCCGGCGGCAAAAAGGATCTGGGCCGAACTCAATAATTCAAAAAGATGCAGTCCCCTACCGATCAAAAATCCCAGCAGCAAGAATGTCAGCGGCATAGCGGCCTGTGCGGAAGGCGACAGGATTTTCGGGATAGTTTCCCCCAATCCGACCCCCAACAGCCCCAGCGCAAACCCAAGCAGCCCGAACAACGCCACGGGCACAGTGAGCATTTCAAAAAGTCGTTCCGGAAAGGAGATCTTTTGACTTCCGAGGTACATCCCCAGAACCGCCACAATCACAAGCGCAATATGGTATATGTTCGCAGCGGTCCCCGTGGCAATGCCGGTTTCACCCGTTAATGGGGAGAGCATTTGCGGCGGAATCAGGAAAGGATGTGCCAAAAGGATTGTCATCAAAATGAGCGAATGAGCTTTCTGGGATAAATGGAACATCCTCAGAATAAATGAGGAAACAATCCATAACGCGGCGGTATGAAAGAAAAAGAAGAAAAAAACCAGCCCCAGCTCCTTGTCCACTTGCATGGGCCGCGCCAAATTGAACAATAGATATACCGGAAGGAAGAAGAACAGCAGGCAAGTCGCCACGGTCCGGTCTTCCATGCGCTGAGAAAAACGGCCGAATAGAATACCCAAGAGAACCGGGAGAAGGACTGAGCCGAGCGATTGAACAAGCGCTGTGAGCGTCGAAATAAAAGTCATTTCGTTTCTGTTCGAGATCGACCCTGTAACGACCCTGTGTGTTCGGAACGGGTCGGTCTCGGGCTGTACTGAAGTTGTGTTGTTGGAACGTGTTATATCGTTTCAGGACTCCACCGCACGAACAACCGGAGTCCCCGGTAAAAGGTAACATGAAGTCTATCCGTATACGAGGGGCGAGAGAGCATAATTTGCAGCGAATCGACCTGGATCTCCCACGAGACCGGCTGGTGGTGTTCACGGGAGTCAGCGGTTCCGGGAAATCCTCGCTCGCATTCGACACGATCTATGCGGAAGGGCAGCGCCGCTATGTAGAGTCTCTCAGCGCGTACGCCCGTCAATTTCTGGGGCAAATGGAGAAACCCCGTGTCGACCTGATTGACGGCTTGTCTCCTGCTATCTCCATCGAGCAGAAAAGCGCCGCCAAGAATCCGCGCTCCACAGTCGGCACAGTCACGGAAATCTATGATTATCTGCGCGTTCTGTTCTCCCGGTGCGGAATCCCGTACTGCCCCGATTGTCATGAGCCGGTCGGTTCCCAGACCGTCGATCAGATCGTGGACCGCATTTTAGAGCTGCCTCAAAACACAAAATTCATGGTTCTTGCGCCACGAGTCCGCGAACGAAAAGGCGAATACAAGGACATTTTTGAAGATGCAAAGAAGGATGGGTTTGTCCGGGTCCGTGTGAACGGAGTCATTCACGATCTGGAAGAGGAGATCGTTCTCGATAAGCGGCTGAAACACAACATCGAGATCGTTGTGGACCGCCTGGTGATGCGTGGTGACATTCAATCCCGTCTGTCCGACTCGGTTGAGACCGCCCTGCGTGTGGGCGAAGGAACCCTGATTGTCTCCATTGTCGATGGTGAAGACCTGTTTTTCAGCGCAAAGAACGCCTGTCTCAAGTGCGGGCGATCTTTTGATGAACTCACACCGCAGCATTTCTCGTTCAATCATCCGCTTGGCATGTGCCCGGAATGCGACGGGCTGGGGCGGAAATTGGAGTTGGACCCGGATTTAGTCGTCCCAAACAAGCATCTCTCCGTTGTGGAGGGCGCGATCCATCCATGGCGGAACTTGTTTGAAGGAAACAGCGATGCCTATTGGGCAAGGCAGATTCGGAGTCGCTTACAGACCGTAGCCCGAAAATTCGGATTTTCCCTCGATACTCCCTGGGAAAAACTGTCACAAAAGGCCCAACAGCTCTTACTCTATGGCGATATGAAAAATAAAGGAGGTTCCTATCGCGGGATTATCCCGGAAATGGAAGAATGGTATGCCACGACATCCTCCGAGGGGTTCCGCAGTTACTTACTGGAGAATTTCATGCACCGGATACCCTGCCATGTCTGCAACGGCGGGCGGCTTCGGGAGGAATCGCTGTCGGTCTATTTCAACGGGTGCGCAATCCACGAGGTCTGCGGGAGAAATGTGGCACAGGCGTTGGACTTTTTCGATCATGTCTCACTTACCGCTCGGGAGGAGAAAATCGCGGGACAGGTTCTGAAGGAGATCCGAAACCGATTGCGGTTTCTCTGTGATGTGGGTCTGAATTACCTGACTCTCGACCGGGCGGCTCCCAGCCTCGCCGGTGGAGAGGCACAGCGAATCCGTCTTGCCAGCCAAATCGGCAGCGCGCTGGTCGGTGTTCTGTATGTATTGGATGAACCCAGCATCGGTCTGCACCAGCGTGACAATCGCCGCCTGATCGACACGCTCTGCCAGCTGCGCGATCTGGGGAACACTGTCCTGGTGGTGGAACACGA
>JAKPRU010000708.1 GCA_029557025.1 Candidatus Omnitrophota bacterium
AATTGTGGATGCCTGTCGGGAAAACGGAGCCGCCTGCGCTTCGCTGACCGGCGCGGGTCTGGGCGGTGTTGTGACGGTTCTTGTGGAACAGGACCGATTCGAGTGTCTCAAGCGCAGCCTGATGCAATTCTACCGCGCCGAGCAGGAGCGAAGCCTTTCCGAATGTGCCGCCCAATGGTTCTGTGATGCCGCAGGAAAAGATGCCGCCGGCCTTCGTGAACAACTGACGGAATTGTGGGCGCGGAAATGCCGGGCGCTGGATTCAAGCACTCCCTGGGAGCCGACCGAGAAAGACAGGGAGTTTACAGGCCGCCTTATTTCTCTTGCAGACAATGCTGTGGTTTCGCCGGAGAGACTGCCGAGTTTTCATCTGTTCCTGGTCGATGAAACCACTCAAGCGGTTCGGCTGAACCATTCCGTTGATGGGGCCGGATTTCTGCACCCCCCTGCTCGTCTGTCCGATCACAAGGAACTCTGGGAACAGCGCACAGCCGCCGAATTGCGCTCACAGGAAAACGCCGCTGTCCGGGACAAAAACTGGGAGAAGCTCGAACGACTTGCATTGCAGCAGCGGAATGTGGCCTGTCGGCGAATCCGTTTGCGTCGGAATGCTTTGATGGATTCCGATACCGGAGAGACCTTTCTGGTCACAGGCGGAGCGGGATTCATCGGTTCTCATCTCGCAAAACGCCTTTTGGAGGAAGGCCATCGCGTCATTGTCCTGGATGATTTCAACAGCTATTACAATCCGTTCCTGAAATACGAAAACATCCGGCCCATGCTGGACCATCCGGCTTTTGAACTGATTGAGGGAGACTTTCGGGACTTGAGCCTGTTGGAACCGATTTTCCTCTCGCGACGGATCGACCAGATCGTTCACTTGGGCGCACGAGCCGGGGTGCGTCCCTCCATCCAGGACCCGCCGCTGTATGTCACCACAAATATCCTGGGTACACAGAATCTGCTGGAAATGGCCCGGAGATTCTCTGTCAAAAATTTCGTTTATGCTTCCAGCTCCTCGGTCTATGGAGGAAGTGAACAATATCCGTTCACGGAGACTCAGCCGGTCGATCACCCTGTCTCACCTTATGCAGTGGGCAAGAAAGCGAATGAACTGCAAGCCTCCTGTTATCACCGGCTATATGGTTTTCCCGTCACCGGCCTGCGGTTCTTCACGGTCTACGGTCCCGGCGGGCGGCCCGACATGGCCGTTCGGAAATTCATTGAAAGCCTGGGACAGGGCAAGCCCGCCCCTCTGTATGGCGACGGATCATTCAAACGTGATTACACTTATATCGACGATATCATCGAGGGCATTCTTCAGGCGATTCGTGCCTCTACGGGACGTGAAAACTGGGATGAAATCATCAACCTCGGTGAATGCGATACCACCAGCGTCCGCGAATTGATTCTCCTGATCGCCGATTCCCTGGGGGTGATTCATCTGAAAAGCGATCCAAAAGAATTGCCGGATGAAGAGATTTCATCTCTGATACAGGAATTGCAGTCCAGGGGGCTGGTGGAGATTCTTCCCGAACAGTTGGGGGATGTTCCGCTGACCTGCGCCGACATCTCCAAGGCCGAACAGCTGATCGGATACCGGCCCAAAACGAAAATCGCCGAGGGTATCCGCAAGACTGTCCGGTGGCATCGTCAAGCGCAAAGCCGTTCTCCTCATTTCGAGAGTTGGAGCGAGGCCGTCAGGGCTTGGATTCTCCTGTCCGAACGCGCCGGGCTGGACAGCCTGGGCCGCGAGAAAGATCCGTTTTATTCGGAAAAAGACATCCAAGAACTTCTTCAGATTCGCGACCGGGTGGAACACCTGCTTGCTTTGGATCGAACACGGGAGACCCTGGGGCTGCGGCTGCTCTACGGTATCTATTGTGTACTCGGGAAAATGGCCGCATATCTGCATTCGGATGATGAGCGTCCGTGGGGAATGACCGGGCTGCTCATACACCGGCGACGGATGGAGATCCTGGACCGCATTCACGCGGCTGCCGGGCGGTCCATCACGGCGGAAGAGGAATCCAAAATCCTGGAACTTGCGGGGGAAGTTGTTCAAATTTGTGGGGAGCGTGAGGCTGCCGTGGTTGTTGCTGCGGCCGGTCTGGGAACACGCATTGCAAAAGAGGTCGGCGGCTACGGTCAGAAACACCGCCTCTTTTTCGGGGACAACATGCTGCTCCTGAGCCTTCGAAACATGACCCCGTACGCGAAACGGGTGGTTGTTATCGTCGGTGCGGAGAACCGGGATGAAATCGCGGAGTCGCTTCAGCGCAGTGAAATCAACGAGGACCACGGATTTTTCGTTCAATATGTGATTCAAGAAGAGAGACTCGGCGACGGCGATGCGCACCTGACCGCATTCCAGGCACTTCGCGACTATAAAGGCATTGTCCTGTTTATTTTCGCCGATGCGCCCACCAAGTCCGCTCAGACCATTTCGAAAATGGTTCTGCTGAAACAGGCTCTCGGCTCTCTTGTTCCGCTCGTGATCCCGACCCTCATCCGCGATAATCCTTATGCGCCGATCCTGGTTGCCCCGGACGGTCCTGACCGGGGGCAGGTTCTGTGGAATTGGCAAAAAGCGGACGAGAACCTTTTCGACCAGGCACGGAAAGCGCGGGCCGGGCGGGGGCTGCTGAACGTCGGCATTTTCGCCGGCGAACCGGAGGTTTTTGCATTTCTGCAGGAACTGAAAGACGGGTACTTCTGCCGCTCCCAACCATACAAAAACTGGTTGGACAAGATAGCCGAGTGGGGAAAACAGGGCAGGAAACAGAACGACAGGCCAAAGCCGCCCGAATTCGGATTTGCCGACCTCGTGAAAATCCTTTCTTCTCGCGGGATTGCGATTGCCGCGCCTTCTCTCGCCATTGAGCGGGACCGGCTGAATGTCAACAACCCCGAAGGCGCGGATCAGGTGCGTGAGATATACCGTCGTTTGTACCCGCAGCTCCGGGTTGAAATCGATCGGCGGGAGGCTGTCGGGGAGGTCGTTATCCGCCTGCTCGATCTGGATACGGAGGGGCAGGTTGTTTATGTGAATGGGATTCCTTCCTATCGGAATTACACGCGTCTGCAATTCGGCAAGGACGCAGACTTGTCTTCACCGGAAGTGGAGAACGCTGTGCGGAATCACATCCGTTCCCTCGCAGAGCGAATCGAGACCGAAATGGGCATTCGAGTGGTGTGGGAGTAACACCCCCTCACCCTGACCCTTTTCTGGAGAGAGAGGGGATTCCTATTGCCTCAATCCACAATCTGCAATTCGTATCCGGTCTTTGCGCCGTCCGGTCACCATGCCATAATTTCCATGTAATTATCTTTTGGGCAATGATCTGCGGTTCCTATGGCTCCAAAAAGTCGTATTCTTGGTATTGAAGTTGATTCCCTGACCACCGACGAGTTTCTGCAACGGGTGGAGGAGTTTGTCTCTTCCGGGACCCCGCATCAGATCGCCTATTTGAACGCAGACTGTGTCAACAAATGCTGGTCCAACCGGGCCTATCGGGAGGCGATCTCGAAAGCGGACCTCGTGTACGCCGACGGAATGGGGGTTGTGTGGGCCTCCAGAGTT
>JAKPRU010000716.1 GCA_029557025.1 Candidatus Omnitrophota bacterium
AGGAGTATCCTAATAGAACCTGGCACTCTTTATTTCGGCCCGCAGAAATTCATCATAGTCTTCGGTTCCGAACCACCATCCGACACGGAAGCGGGACGGAATGACATACCCGTTGAATTCTCTTTCTTCCTCGACGGCGACTCCGAACGGCACCAGTTCACCTTCGTGGTCTTTACCGGTATGGTACCTGCGCATGACCGCTTCCTTGAGGCTCCCGCCCGCATTGAACCTCAAGGTGATATTCGCTGAATGTCCGTCCACCGATAGACTCACCCTGGCGCGTTTGTCGTCCGAGGTCCTCCACCGCGCGCCCCGCTGAGGCAGAAAAGCCGTCGGGATGAGGCAGGATTCGATCAGAAGGCGGCCTGCAGCGGACCTGTCCACATCCGGTCCTGCCGCATCGGCCACGGGAACAATCCCCATCAGGCTGAATCGAACTCTGCCTTCTCCCCGGTAATAAGAATCCGCACCGGATAGGAACATGAATCTGCGGACCCGCATCCTGGCGATCCACACGAACCCCGTGCATCCCGCAAGGACCTGCTGGGCCTCGAACGGCACCCAATCCGCTTTTTCGCCCGGCCTGAACTGCCCGGACATCTCGATTTCCACGCGCCGGGCCAGGACGGTTCCCGGCCGGATGGTGTGGGAGAGATACCGGCTTGCCGCGGGAGGCAATCCCTCCAGCATCTCGAAAGAAAACCGTTCCTCGGATCCGCTTTCGCTGCGCAGTGCAGTTTTGATCCTTCGGATTTTTGCATCGAACCGAAAACGGCCGACGAGCATCACCCCGAGCGATGAAACGGCAATGCCCACAAGAGCGGCTGCGATAAGAACGATCATGAAGTTCATGGATTCATCCGGGAAATGGTTATCTTGCCCAGGCGGGAAGACATCTCCATGCGTTGCTCATTTCAGCGTCCAGCAGTCTGAATCTGGGTTCCAGGCTGCCAACCAGGGACCAGAACTCACGGGAGTGATTCATATGAACGGTGTGGCAGAGTT
>JAKPRU010000720.1 GCA_029557025.1 Candidatus Omnitrophota bacterium
GGGGGGGGCAAAATCCCATCATTCCGGCCCACGCCGGAATCCAGGCAAATTCTCCCCTTCCCCGTCCTCGGGGAAGGGGTCGGGGGATGGGGATTCTTCCTTCCGGGATGGTAATGTGCGGGGAGGTCGGGTCGTCCACTTCAAGGACCAGCCCGCCAGTGGCGAAACCGGGGCTGCCCGCGCAGAGTAACTCTACTTCAAGGGCGGTCGCCTTGCCGTTGATTCTTCCACGGTTACAATAGGTAAAGGCAATTCAGTTACAGGACACTAATATGAACCTGACAACCTCAGAACGAGGTAATACTGTTCCTATGACAGGCGAACAGCAGATTACTCAGGAACTTGTCGAGAATATGCGCGATTTGCTTTGCAATGATTATGATGAGCAAGATTGGAGAGCCTTCTTGGAGAAGGTCCATCAGCATTTGTCCGGTGATTCTCCAAGTCGCTTGCCACGCGGAATCCGATTATCTTAATACGGAGACACCTTGGGGTACGGGAGCGGCAGATTCCGCCTTGGTCAAACCACACCACCACCCTCCTGTCATTCTGGCACACACCGGAATCCAGCGTCCATCTGCAAGATGCCGGAGCCACCCGGAAAGGCGGCATGGTAAGAGGGTGGCACAGGCTTCCAGCCTGTGAACACATTAAAGTTTTCCCGGCGAATCCAATTTCTCTATTTGTCCTTGTATCACAATTCCGGCAGCACAAACGGTTCCCGGTACTCTTTTGTGAGATAAGCGTTTGCCTCTTTGTCGTCTCCGAAGGTCTCCGTCTCCGGGTTGAACCGCAAATCCCGGCCCACGTGATACTGAATATTCCCCAAGTGACAAATCAAAGTACTGACCCGCCCGATCTCCACATCGCAGTTGGGAAGCCCCCGAGTTTTCATGCAGTCTAGGAAAGGTCTTATATGAGAATCTTTTGAGGCTTTTTCGCTGGGGCCTTCCTTCTCGTCCTTGAACACCACTTTCCATCCATCCCGCGTAAGCAGCAAAGAACCGTCCGAGCCGTGAAAGGCGATCCCGGTACTGACTCCCTCCAACGGCGCGTGATGCTGGAAACTATGCAATTCCCAAGTCAGCATCCAGTCGCCGAAATCGTAAGTCAATACCTGGGTATCGGGAACTTCCTTGGCGTCTTTCAGCCAGTAAATCCCGGCATGGCCGGAGACTGTTGTGGGAAAAACTTTGACCTTGTTTTGGATTTTCTGCATAG
>JAKPRU010000759.1 GCA_029557025.1 Candidatus Omnitrophota bacterium
TACTCTCGAATCTGTCCCGATGAAATTCCCGATAATTGTGTTTTCCGTGCATCTCGCACTAAAAATGATACCCTCTGCGTTATTGCCGGAAATTACATTTCCATGGATACAACTGAATGATGCTCCATTCAACGCAACGCCATTGCGATTTCCCATGGCCTTTTTTCCGCTTACATCAACGCCAATATAGTTGCCGGCGATCCACGTAAAGTCGACCCCTTCGCGAACCTCAATTCCCGTGTCACACCCGCAAATCACATTCCTCTCGCCACTTCCCATTCCCCCGATGAACGGCATGTTTGCACCGTCCTCAAGCGTGATTCCATAGGAACCCTGTCCACACAAGTTTGTCCCATCCTTACAAGTCCCAATGCGATTCCCGAGTACAATATTCCCCGGACCTCCTTGCCACATAAATGCAATCCCTGTCGAATTGCAGCAAATAATATTCCCGTCGTCTATTCCTTTACCGCCTATTCGATTAAAAGATGCCCCCATCCCAATTCCAACTGCCGAATCCATGCCAAAATCAAGTACTTGTGTTCCAGTGGCATCCGTACCCAACAAATTTCCGACAACAGTGTTGTACGAAGTCCCTTCGTCGTTCAAAAGGATGCATCGCGCTCCTGTTGTGACTACAACATTCCCTTTTATTAAATTATTATATGCTCCAAGTTCCACAGAAATTCCATTATCGACATTGCTGATTTCTCTCGATCCCATGATGTCGATTCCCACGTAATTTCCGATAATTTCATTATGATACGTATCTCGGCGCAATAGACTTATTCCATGTTCACCATTCCCGCTGACAATGTTCTTTTCGTCCGGCAAGAAGCCCCCAATGCAATTGTCATGTCCGGAATGAATAGCAATACCCGAATGATGTTGATTAGCCAGGGCATGTGCGCCGATCATATCCAGGCCAACGATGTTTCCAAACACAGAATTCCCGCTACCACGAATCATTATGCCGAATTCCGCATTCCCGCTGACCAGATTGCCCTCCGCAGCAGTGCGGCTCCCAACCATATTGTTTTTCGCCCCTTCAATCGAGATGCCATTCACCCCATTCCCCATCGCGTTCATTCCGGAAATATCTGTCCCGATCAGATTCCCGATAACGATATTCGCGAATACATCATTGCCTGCCATTCGAATACCGTTCCCGCCATTCTTGCTTATCAAATTGCCCTGGCCCAGCGGTCCCGCGCCGACCGTTCTATTACCTCCGATCACGTTATCGTGCGCTCCCGGCAAAAGAGAAAGTCCCGAATTGGGAAAGCCGATTATCTGAAGGCCGCGAATCACATTGCCCGAAGAGCTTATCAGCAATCCATCACCGTCAGACAATTTGGAGCCGCTTAATATTACTCCGGCATCACTCCCGTCAATTGTGATATCCCCTTGTACAATAGCGGGGAGAGATTCCGATATCTCGATGAGGGCAGGCCTATCGGCAGGAAAGACGGCCTCATCGAATCGAATCAGGTCACCCGGCATGGAATTGCTGATAGCATTACGCAGACTTCCCTCCCCTTCATTGTCTGTGGTTGTAATGGTCCATGTCTGCGTTGCCTCTCGAATGGAACGTGACAGGGAATGAACTTGCCCGCTGTTGGATCTATCATCGGGAAGAGAGGCAGGCAGTTGGAAGGATTCTTTCCGGAGAAAGGTCGAAAGCAACTGCGCAGGTGGTATCCGCGGAGCGGAAGGAACAGGGATCTCATGAGTACTTGTTTCGATAATACGGCGTGAAGACGGTTCGGCAAGCGACGCCGGAGAATCCGGTGCTGCTGGATGATTCTGAGATTCCCGATCCAAAATCAACATCCCCCCCAAAAGATCCGCCACATAGAGCAGACTGCCGACGATCCGCACCTGCATGGTATAACCGAGGGTATTGTAAGTATCCCGATAAGCAGGTTCCTGCGGAGTTGAGATGTCATAGAAACGCACTCCCTCACCTCCATTGCAGACGGCAAGTTCCGAAGACGAGGCTGCGACGCCCACGCAGTGGGAGAATGACCCGACAACCTGCGGATTTGTTGTGTCGGAGAAATCAATCACAATACCAGGACCGGATATATAGGCATAAGAGCCTTGGATGGATGCTTCCTCGGTTTTCCCGACATCTTCAACCTTACCAAGGAAGGCGGGTGCATTGGGATTTGAAACGTCGAGAAATGCAATGCCGGCCGTCTCAATGCAGACTACCGCTATACCACCGGAAGCTGCGATCCCAACCACCGCTGCACCGTGAAGATTTTCCCGGGTGTCCATGATCTCCTTAGGAAGAAGGCGACGAACAGATACCGGATTGTTGGGGTCGGAAATATCGATTATGTGTAGATTATTTTCATCGGCGATATACGCAAAATCCCCATCCAGCGCCAGATCTCTTG
>JAKPRU010000776.1 GCA_029557025.1 Candidatus Omnitrophota bacterium
TGCCTTTTTCAATTACGCAGTGTTCAATAGAGGGCTTGTTCGAGATACAGCCGAAAGTCTTCGGGGATTCCCGGGGATACTTCCTTGAAACCTGGTCCGAGCGGGACTTTCGGGAAGCCGGATTGAACATCCGGTTTGTACAGGATAATCAGTCCCTGTCCACAAAAGGGGTCTTGCGCGGTCTGCATTTCCAGAAAACGCATCCCCAGGGGAAGCTGGTTCGAGCCATTTCCGGAGAGGTCTTCGATGTCGCGGTGGATCTGCGGAAAAACTCGAAAACCTTCGGCAAGTGGCACGGCGTACTGCTTTCTTCGGAAAAACAAAACCAGTTTTTCATTCCCGCGGGATTCGCCCACGGCTTTCTTGTCGTGAGCGATACGGCGGTCTTCGCGTACAAGTGTACCGACTTTTACCATCCGGAAGACGAGGGCGGACTTATGTGGAATGATCCTGATATCGGCATCGTGTGGCCCGATATCGGTATGGCTCCGCTCCTCTCCGACAAGGACACCAAACACCCAGGCCTCAAGGATTTCGTGAAATGACGCAGCCCAAGGTCTGGATTATCGGCAACAGGGGAATGCTCGGAACGGAGCTTTCCGAACTTTTTGCTTCGCGTGGTATTTCGTTCGCCGGAACGGACCGCGAGGTTGATATTACCAATCAGGACGCGCTCAACGCGTTCGCCGCCGAATACCGGCCGGGTTGCATAGTGAACTGCGCGGCCTATACGGCCGTGGACAAGGCGGAAGACGATCGGGATTTCTGCCGGGAGCTCAATGCCGACGGGGCAGGCAATATCGCGCGGGCCGCGAACAGGGCAGGGGCCCGTCTGGTCCATATCTCCACGGATTATGTCTTTAACGGGAACGGAACGCGTCCGTATCGCGAGGATGATCCCACGGACCCGACCGGGGTTTACGGGCTCACCAAGCGCGACGGCGAAGTTCTTGTATTGAAGGAAAATCCGGAGTCCTGGATTATCCGCACCGCCTGGCTCTATGGTCAACACGGGAACAACTTTGTGCATACGATGCTCCGTCTCATGGGCGAGCGGGATGAGCTCAGGGTGGTGAACGATCAGTTCGGCTCTCCCACCTGGGCGTATGATCTTGCCGGTGTCGTTGCGGATTTTGTTTCTTTTAGTGGGGCTGGTAAATCGGTTCCTTTTGGTATTTACCACTATTCTAACGGGGGAGAAATTTCCTGGTTCGATTTTGCCCGGGAAATATACTCACTCGGGAAGCGATTCGGTATTCTGGATTCTTCGCGGAATGTTACCATACTCCCGTGTTCCAGCGCCGAGTTCCCGGCGAAAGTGCGTCGTCCGCCGTATTCCGTGCTGGACA
>JAKPRU010000804.1 GCA_029557025.1 Candidatus Omnitrophota bacterium
GCCTGGTGATCTCGAGTCCATACCGCCAGTTCAGGAAAGCGTCTTTCCCGGCCAGGAAAGCCTCGGCGGCATCGATATTCTCATCGGTGTATCCGTACAAGTCCGCCTCGTTGTGATGGACCGAGAGAAGCCCCCGGCTGGCGGTCGCCTTTTCGAGAGTGGCTTCCTGATCCGCAACGGCTTCCGCCGCGGCATCGCCGATAAAAATGGTGAGCGGGGAGACCAGTGTGTTGATCTCAAAAGCGTATCCCGGCCCCATTCCATCCATAAACAGGCGCAATCCCTGTTTTTCAAACATCCAGGAGTTGGTAAACTGGGCTTTCACAAGTTGGTTTGTTTCGGGATTCCTGTAAGTAATCATACCGGTGGCGAAATCCTCCGCCGGGGTTTTGGAATAGTCGACGCCGCGATCTTTGAGGAGTTTCTCGCGCCATTGCGGTTGGCCCCATTTGAGCAGGCCAAGATCGGCGGAGACACGAAACGGCTGAAGGAATGTCAGTTCTTTGCCCAGCGGAGTGAGTGTGAACCAGCCGACAGCGATACTGTGACAGCCCATGTCGCAGAGCACGCCGCCACCCTGTCGAGTGGGGTCCCAGAACCAGCCTTCATGCGGCCCGCCGTGTTCCTCTGCAGAACGTGTCAGGGTGAGCGGTCCCATGGTGCGCTGCTGAGGGGCAAGTTGGGCCATTTGTACACGAATCGGCTTCATGTGGATCTGGTTTTCAAAATAGGCGGTGCGCAGGTTGACCGACTCGGCCAGTTTGACGAGCTTGCGGGCCTCCGCCACATTCCGCCCCAGGGGTTTTTCGCAGATGACTCCCTTCAGTTCGGCTCCCGCTTTCACCGCCTGAACAATTTCTTCCATGATCGCGATTCGGGTGTAGTTCGGACAGTAAATGGCGACAGCGTCCACATTTTTCGCCATCTCCGCGATGCTGGGATAGACCTTTGCTTTGCCCAGTTCGTGGTCCCGCGCAAAACGGGAGAGATCTTCTGCGCCTTTGAGGGAAAAGATTCCGGCCAGTTCCATATTCCGAACCTGTTTCATGGCGACCGCCTGGAAGCGCCCTAAAAACCCTGCGCCGATCATGCCGATTTGAAGTTTTTTCATGGTCCGTCCTCCACTCACGATATGCGTTTCCATGCCGTTGTGCTGTGGGCATCCTTGCCGATTCTAACCGATTCACCGTGTGCGATGTGAGGGGAATCGGTGTCTTTTCGGACTTGCCCGGTCTTGGGATACCGGTGCGCTTTCGGGTGTTCTTCGGACAACAGATCAAACAGGCTTTTTCTTTTTTGCGGATGGCGATACATTTTTTAAGCGGAACACAACTCATACCCGTTTCAAATCCAATTCCATTCCCACGGATTCAACAACCATGTCCATAGAAAATCTGATTAAGTCTGAGGCGCAGATGCTGGAGATCGCCGATGCGCTGGTGGACCGTCTGCCGAAAGACGAGGATGTGGTGGCTCGGTATCGTCAGGTGGTTTTTGAGAGTATGCACACCGATCACGGTCGCCGGAATATCAACCATTGCGGACTCTCGGCCACATACAACGTGGAGAACCTTTCGAATAACACGTATTCCTCGGTCCAGGGTGAGGAACTGTTTCCACACACATTGGAGGATTTCGAGCGTTGGCGGGAACGTAACGAGATCCCTTTTGTTTTCACCCGAAAAGGAGTTCCGCTTCCGATTGAACGCTCGGCGCATTGGATTGAACCGCCGTCCAATTATGATTTCTGGGATCGGGAACTGACCGAGTTTACGAAACATCGTCCGGGGGACCGGATTACCCGCGAGTTTGCGATCGAGCAGGTGATTACGGCCAACAGTTGCGGCGGACTGGTGATTGAATCCAGGCCGTTCTTGGCTGTGTTTTACCGGCACGGATACGACCCGCTGACTGTTTCGCGGAATATGGGAGTGTATGTGGAATGCGAAGAGGATGTGCGACGATTTCCCATTTTGTTGAAGTATCTGCCCGATCCGACTCCGGACCAGCGGCTTCGACGTGCCCAATCGTTCTCGGAGGCGTTCGACCGGCTGGTTCGGCTGAGCCCGGTTCGACATGAGGATTTGCAATCTGTGGGACTTCCGGATGTTCTGACCCATGATGTCATCATGCTGAACGGTGTGCCGGTGCATGAGATTTTCGGGCATCAATTCGAGGAACCGGTGTATCCTCTCCAGGTCGGGCAGCGGTCGCTGTTTCCCGTTGGAAAGAATGTCCAGAATCCGTCCCTGATTTTGCAGGATAATCCGCACCAGACTGTGGAAGGCTATTCGGTTTGCGGTTCATTTTGTTTTGATGCTTACGGCAGACCGTCCGCATCGAAGGTGCATATCTGTAACTCGGTGGTTCAGGAATACCTGGGAAGCGAGTATGTGGATCTCAAAAATCTCGAAGGATTCCTCGGAATCTCTGAGAGTGAGGCGGTCGGGAGCGCGCGACAGGGAGATGACGGGTCGTTCCCGCAGGGGCGGATGTCCTGCACGGTTCTGGACGGGAGCGTGGAGGACATCGACTGGTCCGGCAAGGTGATTATGGTTCCGCACAACGGGTATGTAGTGGACGGGTCGTTTTTCAAGGTGCATTCGTGCGAATGCTATGTATTAAACGGTTCGGGGGAACCGGAGCGGGTGGGACCGCTGGAGGGAAGCCGGGCGGTCTACGATGCCATTATGGGAATGCACCTGATTGGCGGCCGGACGCACCATATCGGTTCATGCAGCAAACCCAACGTATTGGACAGCGGTTCGGAAACAGAGGTAGCGGTTTCTTTTCTTGTGAACAATCAACTGTGGGAGAGACTGACCATCCGGCCGTTGTGATTCGAATGGCTTTTTGGTGCGGCGCGGGGGATACGGAAAGAAGCATGGAGTTGTTCGGCGGACCGTATACCCTATTGGAAAGACATGGCGTTGTGGTATAATCTCCTTGTCGTAGAGGTGCAATTCGAGCGGTCCGGTGGTGATCGGATCCCTGGGAGGTGCTCGAAGGTTGATTTTTCAGGACTTGCGGAGGCAGACAGCGTGGTATGGGCAGTGGACAGCATGAACAAATGGACAGTACTCGAAAACGGCTTCGGAAAGCCTTGTCATTTCAGGCTTTGCGAGAGGTGCGGTTTCCACGGCTGAAAGGCCGTGGCCCCATTGAAGCTACTCCACAGGGTTCACTTGAATT
>JAKPRU010001047.1 GCA_029557025.1 Candidatus Omnitrophota bacterium
AAATGCGCAACGGTCACGTTTCGATCTACCATCAACCCTTCCAATTGATGGAACGTATTCTCATGGCTTGCGTCGATCGTTTCGTATCGGAAACACCTTCCGGGGAAAATAAACCGGAATGGGGGCTTGACCTGCTCCATCATGCGAACCTGGCAGGCGGAGGTGTGGGTGCGAAGGATCATGCCATTATTGAGCCAAAAAGTGTCCTGCATTTCGCGCGCAGGGTGATCCTCTGGGATGTTCAGGGCGACGAAGTTGTAATAATCCGTCTCGATCTCAAATCCCTCTGCAACCCGGAATCCGAGAGATTCAAAGATATCTTCAATGAACGACTGAACGATGGTCAGCGGGTGGAGCGATCCCCGCACGGGTCGCTCCCCGGGAAGCGTGATATCCACCTCGCGGATTTGGGACCGGCGCTCCGTTCGCTCCAGGTCCGCCGCGCGTTTCTCGATAGACTTTTCCATCGCGGCTTTGGCGTCATTGAACGAAATGCCGAACTCTTTGCGCTCTTCCGGGGAAGCGGTTTGAAAGGAGAATCCTTTGCGGCTTTCCGCCAGGAGACCTTTCCGACTCAGGAAACGAGTCCGTACCGCCTCCAGGTCCTGTAGATTTCGAACTTGCGCCAGAGAAGTACGAAACTCAGTCAGCAAACGGTCGAATAGATCCATAACGCTGTCCTTCCCGACATACCGTGGGTACTCTTGGAGAGAAAAATCATCTTGCGGGAAAAGGGCCGATTTCCTCAAGGGACCCGGACCTTTCCGCATAATGGGACTTTGCCATCCCGGCCAAATGACGGAAGATACACACAGGATGAACTGAAAGGAAGTTAAGATGAATCAGCAGGGGGTCTTTCCCGCTGTCACCGAAATCCTGCCAGACATCGCGGAATTGGTAACCACTGCTGCCCGATCCTGCGGAATGATCGATGCCCACGTGGCGCAATTGGAGCTGGCGGTGGATGAGGCCTGCACGAATATCATTCAGTATGCGTATGCGGGCCGCGATGGAGGGACGATTGAAATCCTGTGCGAAGACGATCGGAAAGATTTTCTTGTCGCCATCCGGGATAATGGGGTTCCATTTGACCAGACACAACCGACTGAGCCGGACCTGAATTCGCCCATCGAGGAGCGTCAGGTTGGCGGCCTCGGACGGTTTTTTATGCGAAAATGTGTCGATGAGCTGACCTATCTGCGGGAAAACGACCACAATGTGCTGATCTTACGTAAGAGAATCCGGTGACTGCGATTGATCTTCCATAAAGAAACCGGCTAGCCTTCAAGCCACCCGGTTTCTCGTTGGGTAAGTATTGATTCATCTTTAGAGATTCCATCTTAATCCGGCAGGCCATCTCCGTTTGAGTCCGGGAAATCCAGCACAAAGATCTGTTTCCAGGGGTTCCCGTTCTTGTCGGGTATTGTCCGGCCGAATGCAATCAGGTTGCCTTTGCGAGACCAGACAAAATCGAACGCCTCCGGTTCTCCCGCCTCGGTCAGCGGAATCGCTTTTCCGAAACCATCGCCGGGAACCGCATTGACTACAATCAGTTGGCCCTTCTTATTCACGGTCAGGAAGCTGTTTCCCGACGGATGCCATCGGGCAGAAAGCGTCACTCCATCCGGCTCAAAGGTAGCCTGACGAGGCTCGCCGCCCAGGGGAGAGATCAGGAAAACCTGTGGGATACCGCTCTCATCGGCCATGATGAAAGAAAGTTGGGAGCCGTCCGGACAGGAGCGAACAACCCCTTGCGCACCCGGAATCTTCTTTTCTGTGGTGAAAGTCAGTCGGCGCTGCACGGCTCCGGCGGGCGGCTGCGGGAACGTATCTTCCGTTCCCTCAAGCGGTCCCCAGGTTCCCGGT
>JAKPRU010001049.1 GCA_029557025.1 Candidatus Omnitrophota bacterium
TTGACCTGTCGACGCTGTCGTTGTGGTCACAGGGTAAGTCCTGCGCGTTTCTCACGACAAATGCGAAGGATAATCGTTTCGGGTCTGAAACCCGCATTGTCTTTCGAGCACGGCGAACCGATTCGCCTTACACAAGGGATACTGTGTTTTGGCTGGTGTGGGGCGAGAGTGATCTCCCTCAACTAGCCGCTTCTCCCGGCGTATTGGAAGGAACGGCGGATGCGATCCTCGTCCGATCGGTTACCGATACGCTCTATTTCGAAGAAGATCATCAGTTGGGCCGAAAAACTCACCAGGACTATGAGTGGTTCTGGGCCGCCTTGGGACAGGCATATGAGGTGCCACTCCACGCACCCGGCCGGACCGCCGATTCCCCCGTCCACTTCAACGTTCGCCTGTTCAATCGCGAGCGGGTTCCGCAAACCGTTAATTTGAAAGCCGGGAGTTCCGAATCCGTAGAAACGATTCAACCGGATCGAGAGCATATTGTTGGATTGGTCATTGCCGCATCGGATGCGATTTCGTCTACCACGGTGGGAATATTCCTGCCCCAAGCCACTCCGAATCAGGAGCCGTTAACTCCGCTTCACACAAAGACCGATGATATCCACCGAGTGTTTCTGGCCGCGTATCAAATCCAATATCAACGAGTCCTGACGTTGCGCTATGGAGCATTCGATTTTGTTTCACCCGTGACAGGCGCTCCGATGCGATTGTTAATAGCCGACTGCACAGAGACCGTGCAGCCCATGCTGCTGGCCGAAACTCCTGACGGGAAATTCATCGACTGGACCGGGACAGCGGAACGCCGGGAGAACATGGTTTCTTTTACAGCGACGGCAACCGGGGGTATGGAGTTCCATCTGTTCGATCCTCAGGACCTGCACGTCCCGGAATCCGTAGTGCGGGATAATGCTACACATCTCCATGCACCGGAGAACTCCGCCGATGTGTTAGTCATCAGCCACGCAATGTTTATCGATCCGGTTCTGGACCCGTGGCTGGAATGGCGAAACCGGCAGGGGTATCGGGTACAGGTAGTGGATGTTCAAGATATCTATGACGAATGGAATTTCGGGCAACCGAGCTGTCGGTCGATCAAGGATTTTCTGGGTTACACGCTCTGTGCCTGGACCCCGCCTCTGCCCCAGTATGTCGTGCTGGTCGGAGATTGCTCGTGGGATCATCGCGACAATTACCAGACCGGTATTGCGGATCTTCTCCCCACTTATGTACCGGAGAACACGCCGGAACACTACGCTTCGGATGTGTGGTATGCGCTGATCTACGGCGGCCAGGACGACACGCTTCCCGAAATGCTGCTGAGCCGGATTTCCGTGAGATCGACACAGGAACTCGCTAATGTGATTGAAAAAGTTTTGCTTGTTGAACAGAATCCTGAAGTTGGTTCCTGGCGCGCACGAAACGTTTTCATCAGTGATGACACATACGAACGCGACGCCCGGGAAACGGAGGAGATCAGCATTCCGGCCCAACTGGAAAACGTTTATATTAACCAAATTGATTTCCCCCTTGTAACCAGCCCGTATCTGTATCACCTGTATGAAATGGAGGAGAAATATTGCCCCGCCTGTACGGATGCAATTATCCGCGCATTCGACGAAGGCGGCATTTTGTTTCAATACTTCGGCCATGGCGGGAATCAGATGTGGTCCCATGAGCGGATCTTCATGGGGACGGATCGGAAGCTCAGCGAAGTGCTTCTGTTGCGGGAGCACGGACGTCTTCCGCTGCTGGCAAATTGGTCCTGCCTGACAGGGTACGTGAATTGTAACGTTCCTCCTTTCCACGTCTGTCTCTCGGAGGAATTGCTTCGCCAGCCGCGAAAGGGAGCGATAGCGGTCTGGTCGCCAAGCGATATGGGTTCTACGGAACAACACCAGATTATGGCCCATTACCTCTCGCGAAACATTTTCACCGAACATCGAACCATCGTGGGAGATGCGATTGAGGCCGCGCGACTGGATTATTCCCTGGTCTCCAAAGTGAATGAACTGTTGAGGCAGTACATCTCCTTCGGCGATCCGCTGACACGACTGTCCCTTCCGACTTATGAGACATCTCTCGAATTAACTCGCGAGCGTGTGCGGCATGGAGAAACCGTTTCACTCACAGTCCGGGGAAAAGGCCCCTCGGAGTTTACAGGAACCGGTACATTAGCGGTGACCATGGCGCCGGGGCGGGAACTGGCGACGGCGGGGGATATCTCGGTAGTTTCCGGCGAGTTTTCTCATGTAGTCACATTCCCGGTTCCGGAGGAAGGGGAGCAGTTGAAAATACGTTTTTACGCGCAATCCCAGGATGGAACAACCGATTTCTGGGGGGGGCACACGCTGTAAACCGCCCTTCCCAATTTGGCGCTGGAACATCTGAGCATTACTCCAAAGAACGCTGCGCAAGGCACGGCGCGATCGGTCCGGTGGGTTGTTACAAACTGGTCCCCGATCGATTCGCCTGCGACCGAATGCCGTGTCTGGGCAGGCCCGCTCATTGAAACTGTAGATGTTCCAGCGCTCCCCGCGGGGGCCACAAGAGAATTATTATGGACGGGAACACTTTCGCATACGGCTATGCTGGACGTTCTCGTTGATCCGACCGGTCGGGTTCGCGAATCGAACAAGGATGACAACCGTGCCGTTACAGAATGGATTATCGACAGCACCCCAGAAGTGTTCCCAATTACCAGGGATATCAACCTGGTCCCCTCCATTCCGTCGGAAGGCACGGAGATAAAGATATCGATCCCGTTTACCGCCAGGATCGAGTCTGCTACAGCGTCTGTAGCCGCCCGCCTGGTGGGTCTTCCGAGCGGTACGGAGCAAATCACCTTTGTTATAGACCGGGACCAGAGACCCCGACAGGTATGGACCTGGCCGAATGTTCCTGCCGGTGACCACCGCCTTCCGCTAGTTGTCGCCATTGACGATGTTCCGTCGGCGACCGTGGCCGTGATACCCGTCTTGGTGAGCGAAAAGCCCGACTTGGCCTTCACACCCGGTACGCTGCAATACGAACCGGCCCACCCGATTCTGGGACAATCCGTCTTCCTTACAACGCGCCTGTACAACATCGGACGCGCGCCGGCATATAATGTACAGATTGCGGCTTATGACGGACCGAAAGAAGATAACAATACCATCAAGAGATTCCAGAACAAAACCTATATAAGCCCCGAACCGATCTCTACAATCGGTGCTGGGGAGGGTGTAGATATTCGGCTCCGCTGGGATATGCCGGGATTTGCCGGGCTTGGCCCCCATGATGTAACAATTGTCGCGGACCCGAAAGGCACCATCCCGGAGGTTGATGAGACGAATAATGAAGATCAGGTTCATTTGACCATTCATGATCTCCCCAATTTGGCCGTGGACCCATGGGATGGGGTGCAATACCTGATTCCGCCCGGGGAGGCCCAATGGGGACAGGCCATCCCTATTCGCGCGGAAGGCTATAATCGTGGAGAGAGTCCGGCCGAACGGGTCCGTATGAGCCTGTTATTCAATGGAGAAGAGTACTCGTACATCTTCCCAAGAGTCGAACCGGGAGCCCGCTTCGAAACCGCGACCGCTCTTCCGTCCCGATCCGGGAAAAATGTTCTCGAAGTCCAGCTGGATCGCTATGATCTCATTGCCGAGAGGGGGGAAACAGACAAGGGAATCGGAGATAATCTTTCCAAGCCCCATTACCTGTACCTGGATATGGTCATGCCACAGGTCGCGGTAGAGAATAACCGTCTCCTTTACCATGTTGAAGATGAAACGGAGTATTCGGCCGGAGTCCATGAGTACACCGGCTGGATTCCGGATCGAGGAATCGGTATCAAAGGGGACCTGGAGGAGCACAACATCGAATTGCGGCCGACTTATGTAAGCGACATGACTCCGGTCTCCACCGTTCGGATGCCGAGGAACTGGTGGTGGCAGAAAGAATACGATTGCTTTACCACCCCACCGGAGGGGAATCGGGATCTTGAATTCAGCGTTCCCGCGCCGAACGGGCAGTATGATGTGTTTATAGAAATATTTTCCAGCGGTTGGGTTAATCAAGCAACGGCTGTTTTTTCCGTTCGGTGTAAGAACGACTCCGAATTCCGTTCTGTAGAGCGTTTTTATTCCGGTGAAGGCTATTGTTTCCAGCCGCTGGGTTCCTGTCATATCGTGGAGGATCGGTTTTCATTTATCCTTCGTCCGGTGACCGGATCGCCGCCGATTTCCTTTTACAAAGTAAAGTTCAAGCGGCCCTCGAATGGTGGCCCTGTTGCGGCTGGATATTCTTCGGCCCTCTTTCCGGCGGGGCCGTTTGAGCGGAAACGGGTACAACTCTCATGGGATGCCGAAATCCCGGAGGGTACCGATTTGGGTGTCCGCGCGCGCTGGTGTGACAGGGATGAGCAAGGCGGTTTGCGCCACATGCCCTGGATGCGTTTTGTACCCGGCGCGCAAGGAAATCTAAACATTGTCGGGAAAGGGGATTATGTGCAGTTTTACGGTTTATTTGCTCGACACCGACACGATTCCGCTACTTCAACGATTCGTTCCGTGACAATCGAAATTGAGCCGGAATAACTTGGCTGCTCTCAGTGTCGGGTGGATCTGTTGCGTCTCGATCTCAGTGATCGGGAAAATAAGCCCGGAACAATTCGCGTAAAGATCCCGGATAGACGCATTTCATCGTATTCATCCAGGTCAGTTGATCGCCGACAGAATAATAGATGTGCGTCCGGCCCTGGAACTCGACTACATCGGGATCGGATGCATTGATTCCTTCGCTGTTCCCTTGCGGCGTCAGTACAGGATTGAGGCGGCTGAGTTCCCAGTTGACCAGATCTTCAGAACGGGCCAGCCAGGTCTCGAAAAACCAACGCGGGGTTCGACGCTCCAGGTAAAGGAGATAATAGGTCGCATCGGCGAATCGTATGCAGGGACAGGCAGTGTAGCGGTCCTTGCCAAAAATCGCATCGGGTATTTTGGTCCAGGCTACTCCGTCTTTCGAGGACGCAAACTTTACGGTAAAGGCGGGATATGCGGGATCGTCCGACTCGTATGCCATCACGAAGCGATCTCCCGTCCAACAGACGGAACTATTGAAAAGATGTTCTTTTTCATCTTGTTTGATTACGACCGTTTTTTGCCACTTCTTCAAGTCATGAGAATAGAATAGCGTAACATCATTCCAACCGTTGTTTGGTTCATAGAGGGATGCGAATACATATAGCGCATTCTCATGTACCAGGGCGCAAGCCAGGCCGTATCCTTCCCCGAATCGTGCGACCTGCTGTGATGTTTCGGCATCCTGTATCACTAAATAGTACTCCTTGGGATCCCCCCCGGTAGCGGGGCGAACACATTCAAGAAGATAGATTTTCCCTTCCCACAAGAACGGCGATACTTCGCACATATTGTCACGCACAATTTGTTTATCCATAAAAGCAGGTCGGTTGTCCGACGGCATTGGTGGGAGGATGGATTGAAATGTATCGAGAGGCCAATGGCCCAGTCGGTGCATTCCTTCGGGCACAGGTTGCTCGAATTGCACATAGGCCCGCACGGAGCCTTTTGTACTATAGCTGATTTCACCTTCCCCCGCGCCGAACACTTTATATCCCATAAGCGTGCAGTCCTCCAGATCGACATGCAGTAGTTTGCCCCGGATCGTACTGTATATAATCCCTGTCGAGGGCGTACCCCGCGGCTGGGAGAAATTGAGTGAGATGAGACGGCAATCCTTCAGGGAAACCCGTGTATACCCTTTGTATCCGGGATTTCCGGCCTGCAGGGCATTATCCGGTCCGACAAGGGTACAGTCCTCGAAGATTACATCGGGATGGTCGGGCATAGCCGTATTGTTGGCGCGTACGTAGGCTCCAGCGGCATCCCCCCACCAATCCAGGCTCCAAAGTTGACATCGCCGATAAATAATCGGTTCCTCTACCCGTGCAGTGAACGCAGCGACAATGGCCCCGAAGGCGCGTCCGATCCCGAAGCAATCCTCTACAAGGACGCTGAATTGCGCACCCTCGTCGGCGGTCATGTCCCATCCCATTCCTGCTTCCGCCCCGGTGGCGTAAATATGGCGAAATATCCATCGGTCCCAGCCGACGCTTGAGAAAGTTGTATCCGCCCGGAACGGCGACCACCAGTCTACGCTTTTCAGTCCCCTTTCGGGATCGCTGGAATCGATTACCGCGTAGCCGGTTCTGCCGGACCCGCCTGTCCCGTCATAGTCGGCTTCCAGAATGTTGTAAGATCCTTTTGCACCTGGATGTGCGGGAAACAAATTAGCTTCCATATAGGTATCGGGTCGGATCAGAACACGATATGCGCCATCGGGACTCGGGATGGCCTGGATGGCTTTTTGGATCGTTCGAAACGCACGTTCCCAGGATGTCCCATCAGAATCGTCTCCCAACTGCGATACGTAGATCGTCCGTTGCTCCGCAATAGCCGATGCGATCATATTCGGAGGAAACACACTCAGAACAAAGGTGACAAAAGTAACAAATACCAGGTGTCTCATAGACATCTCCTTTTGTTATGGCCCGTATTGAGTGATATCGCCCCGACTTGCGAGGCCGTTCGTCAAATCCATCCCAAATGAGTATATCATGGATACCGGGATGCGAGTAAGATAACGGTTTGCACGGAGAACTCGTTCAACACAATTCGTTCGGATCAGAGATGTACGAATCCGGGCTTGACGAATGGGGGGACTTAGAATAATTTCGGATAGGTAAG
>JAKPRU010000840.1 GCA_029557025.1 Candidatus Omnitrophota bacterium
GGGCGATGACACACAGATCCGCCCATTCCGCCCATTCGATATGCAGAATCCGACTTGGCGACGGCGGCGCGAACAGATCCAAGCCGACAGGATACCCGGTGAGTGTCTCAAATGTAAGCGGGCCGACCAGATGAGTTGCGTTCCGGGTCATGGCAACGCGCACGGTCGCGCCTTGCTTCTGCAAAAGACGGCTCAGAGTGACACTTTTGTACGCCGCGATCCCGCCGGTCACTCCGAGAATGACATGCTTTTCGTTCAGGTTCATTGTGCGTTCGCACGCTCCACGGCCTGTACCAGGCGGGCTGTCAGAGCCTTCGCAATCGCAACCGGTGTCTCGTAAGGCCCTTCGACCACTCTACCGCAGGGACCGAGTGAAATGAACCATGCCCGATGCCGGTTTCCCAGGATGTCCTCCGATCGATTGGCAACAACGAGATCGCAGCGGGCGCGTTCGGCCAGTTTTTCCGCATCCGCGAACAGCGATTTCTCCGATACACCCGCCTGCAATTTGAACCCCACCAAATAGACCGAAGGCGAAACCTCTTTGATTCGGTCGATGATTTTTGGGCATTTCACAAGGGTGATCGTTCGTTCTTGCGGTTCCGAGGAGATTTTTTGAGCGGCAATCTCTTTCGGGCGATAATCCAGGCAAGCCATTGTCATCACCACGGTGCGGATTCTTTTGTCTTGCAGGTGTCCGAGGATATGGGTCTCGGCCTGGTCGATGGTTTCAATTTCATCGAGGGTGATATTGGGGAGTGTCGGATCGGGGGTCCGGCTGCCGGTTCCGAATACAAAAGTCACCGCTGCGCCATGTTGAAGCAGTTCTACGGCAATGGCGGTGCCAAGCCGACCTGTGGACCGATTGCCGATATATCGCACGGCATCAATCGGCGCGCGGGTCGGCCCGGAGGCGACAAGAATATGATGGCCTTGAAGAGAGGATGATTCCGAAATGGCGAATGTCTCCCGTTTTTTCAAGTTGCGGTCATGCTAACGGAGACGCGGGAGGTGGTCAACACAATACTCAGATGTCTGCTATTCGTGGATCTCGAAGTTTCTATTTCACCACAATGACGCCCGTCGAAAGAAACCGGGGGACAACCCTTTCGGATTATCCTGTAATGTACCTGGCGGATGCCTGCGGGAAAAAGTCTATTCCTTTTCTGCAGAAAATCATTGAATCGCCCGCTATTTCGGAGGATGTTCGCCTGAAAGCGTTTGCCGTGTTGTGTAGTATTAACGCCGCCGAATAATGTGCCCTGGCCCGCTCGAAGGCTTTCCGGAACGCGGTCGGGTTGGGTTTGCCGGTCA
>JAKPRU010000850.1 GCA_029557025.1 Candidatus Omnitrophota bacterium
GTTTTCTCCCCAGGAAAGAAGTCGGGCGAAAAAGACGGGGAGAGAGTAAAAAACCGGAACGGCATCCGAAGCGCGGATGAACAAAAAAAGAAAAAAAAGTTCATCCAGCCAGTTGACAGCGCAACGGAAAATGCTAAGATGTACTTTCGCCCGCAACGGTGAAAGCGAAATCGGCTGATCCGAAGCGGGTTTGGCATCTAAGGCCAAAAATAGAAAGTGAAGGAAGGGCGTTCCTTCCTTGTTCTTTGACAATCGAGCAGGTTATCCGTTAGTTCACGAGAGAACTTGCGTTTCCGGACCTTCCTTCGGGGAGTGCCGGAGACTACCCAAGAAATAAATCCGAACGCAAACACAATGTGTTCGCGAAACAGGATAAACCATCCGCGAGAGCGGGTGTGAAACTATCTTTGGAGAGTTTGATCCTGGCTCAGAACGAACGCTGGCGGCGTGGATAAGGCATGCAAGTCGAGCGCGAAAGTCCCCTTCGGGGGATGAGTAGAGCGGCAAACGGGTGAGTAACACGTGAGTAACCTGTCCTTGGGTGGGGGATAACCCCGGGAAACCGGGGCTAATACCGCATCACGTTGTTTCCACATAAGTGGGAATAACCAAAGGGGGGGACCTTCGGGCCTCCCGCCTGAGGAGGGGCTCGCGCCTGATTAGCTAGTTGGTGGGGTGACGGCTCACCAAGGCGATGATCAGTAGCCGGTCTGAGAGGATGGCTGGCCACACTGGGATTGAGATACGGCCCAGACTCCTACGGGAGGCAGCAGTCTAGAAGCTTCGGCAATGGGCGAAAGCCTGACCGAGCGACGCCGCGTGCAGGACGAAGGTCTTCGGATTGTAAACTGCTTTCGACGGGGATGAAAGGTAAGAGGGCCAATACCCCCCTTATTTGACAGTACCCGGTGAAGAAGCCCTGGCTAACTCCGTGCCAGCAGCCGCGGTAATACGGAGAGGGCAAGCGTTGTTCGGATTTATTGGGCGTAAAGCGCGCGTAGGTGGCATGGTAAGTCGAATGTTAAAGACCCACGGCTCACCCGGGGGTATGCGTCCGATACTGCCGTGCTTGAGTGCGGGAGAGGAAAGTGGAATTCCTGGTGTAGCGGTGAAATGCGTAGATATCAGGAGGAACACCGGTGGCGAAGGCGTCTCTCTGGCCCGCAACTGACGCTGAGGTGCGAAAGCGTGGGGAGCGAACGGGATTAGATACCCCGGTAGTCCACGCTGTAAACGTTGGACACTAGGTGTGGGGGGTTTTCTACCCCCTCCGTGCCGCAGCTAACGCATTAAGTGTCCCGCCTGGGGAGTACGACCGCAAGGTTGAAACTCAAAGGAATTGACGGGGGCCCGCACAAGCGGTGGAGCATGCGGTTTAATTCGATGCAACGCGAAGAACCTTACCAGGACTTGACATCACCGTTAGGGACCGTGGCTCTCTGGAAACAGGGAGTCTTAGGTAGACAGGTGTTGCATGGCTGTCGTCAGCTCGTGTCGTGAGATGTTGGGTTAAGTCCCGCAACGAGCGCAACCCCTATCCCTAGTTGCCAGCGGTTCGGCCGGGAACTCTAGGGAAACTGCCGGTTTCAAGCTGGAGGAAGGTGGGGATGACGTCAAGTCATCATGGCCCTTATGTCCTGGGCTACACGCGTGCTACAATGGCCGGTACAAAGGGCGGCGAAATCGAAAGGTGGAGCTAATCCCGTAAAACCGGTCCCAGTTCAGATTGGGGGCTGCAACCCGCCCCCATGAAGGCGGAATCGCTAGTAATCGCGCATCAGCTACGGCGCGGTGAATACGTTCCCGGGCCTTGTACACACCGCCCGTCACATGACCCGAGTTGGCTGCTCCCGAAGTCGCTGCTCGAACCCGTAAGGGACGAAGGTGCCGAAGGAGTGGCTGGTAAGGGGGATGAAGTCGTAACAAGGTAGCCGTATCGGAAGGTGCGGCTGGATCACCTCCTTTCTAAGGAGTCACGCCGTTCCGATGGCGGTCTCGAAGAGGCGGATGAAAAAGCGGTTGAGGCATCGGCCCAGCCCGAAGCCGCCGATCGAGACCATACAAGCCGACGGAAACACGGCGCACTCTCAGGTAGAACTCACCAGGCCGGACAGCTCGATTATCAAGGAACGAAGAAAAAACCCGCCGAAGAGAAATCTTGGCGGTTTTTTTTGTTTATTTTGGAGAATCCTCATTCCTCAATCCTCACTATTCCGCCTGCTATCGTGCTAAACGATACGGACACGGGTCTCTTTGACTCAATCTCCCGAATTTTCTGCTCTTCGGAGTTCCTCAGATTTCGAATCCTGCCTCGGTGAAGACGGATAATCGAATCCTCCTCTCGCGTTACCTCCCTCAACCTTCTTTCAATAATCTCTTCCGCCTTACGTATTTTGATTGCGGTCGCCTGTTTGACGCCCGCAATCCGGTTGTTTACAAGAGTGTTTTTGCATTCTCTAATGTGTGGCCGTATGAATTTACTGCTGGAATGGGGGCCTGGACGGCGAGGGCTTTCAAAGTCACTCTCGATGAAGACTGATCGGAGGATTGGGGACACGGTTGACGTGCTGCATTGTTCTGAATCGGAGTTGTTTCTTTAACCGTTAGAAGAAAGAAAAACCGGTTGTACCGAAGGATAGTCGGAAATTTGTGTGCGCATTCGTTCGATTCAGGTCGTAAGCGGCCCAGATATCGCCGTTTGAATTCAGGCCGTTTGTCGGCTGATAGGCAATTGATGGCCCGCCCGCATAGTTGACATCAAGTTCATCGCCATCCGGGCCGGTAGCCATGAATGCCCACATCGATCCGTTTTCCGTATTGGGACAATCGCTTGTTCCGTAAGCATAAAACAAACCATTCGCAAACGGGTCTATCGGGATACCGGTCAGGTAGCCGACTGGGGTCGTGAGCAATGCATACACTCTGCCATCATGGTATGGCTCATAGCAGCCGGGGATACGTGAGCCGGCGCAGGTCTGGCCGAAATAGTTTCCCTTCAGACCGCATAATTCCACCGGGCCGACTCCGCCGTCGTTCCCATCCTGCATCCACAGGTTGGTATCCATCTTCCGAGTGATATTGAGCTCGTGCAGCATTCTCAAATCCGACATTGAACGGGAGGCCTGGGCGCGGATTCGAGCATTCAGAAAATTGGGGATTGCAATAGCCGCCAGGATTCCAATAATGGCCACGACAATCAAGAGTTCGATCAGCGTAAAACCTTTTCTGCTCATGGTGTCAGCCTTTCACGCACTTGGATCGTCCCGGAGGGCGATTCTCTCCTGACCGGCTTCTATGGAGCGCATCGACTTCCCATTGCACGGATTCTCAACCTGCGAGTATTTAATCCCCGCCATTCCGGGGCTGTCAAGTCCCTCGGAGCCGTTCTCTACCGGCTCAAGTTCCCATCCGAGCCCTTCAGCAAGCCTATCAAGGTCTCGATTGACGCTCGCCCACAGGATCGGATATACTCGCGACTATGCACTAAAAACACGTCTCTAGAAACGGTGGACGAAAATGAAACAGAAGGTTCTGTTGCTCCTTGCGGTCTATTGTGGATTAGCGTGCGGGATGATTCCCTGCTTGTCAGCGGCGGAAACATCGCGGGGTTTCGCTTTTACGGATAAAGTTGTCCTGGCCTACTATTACATCTGGTTTCAGGAAAGCAGTTTTCTGAAGTCTATGGAGAAAGGCGGCAGCAGCGAGAGGTTCGCCGGGCTGCACCCTCTTGTCGGCGCATACAATTCCTGGGAGCCTGCGATTATTGAAAAACACATGCAGCAGATGAATCGTGCCCTGATTGACGCACTCGCCGTGTCGTGGGAGAACGAGCCGGAGGAACACGGACGAAACGGGACGCTGGACATCGTATTCAACAAAGCGGTCGATCATAATCTAAAAATTACGGTTGACTATGAAAGAGGCCGTTCCTCCCTCGACAAGGTGTACTATGACCTGTTCTATTTTCTGAACCGGTACAAAGACCACCCCGCCATGCTGAAAGTGGATGGGTGTCCGGTGGTCATGGTCTGGACGGCCTACAATCATACTCCGGCGGAATGGCAAGGAGTCTTTGACAAATTAGAGAAGAACGGGATCAAGGCTTTTCCCATCATGTCAGGAAGTTATGAATATGGAAAAGGAAAAGCGTATCTGGGTCCGTTCCGTGCGTTAGAGGAATACACCCTTGTGGATATCGAGGATTGTCAACTTGCGGACTTCATGAAAACCATGCGCGGCCATATTGACGACTACAACAAAACCGAAGGCTTCCGGGACGGCAAGCCGGCGCAGCATCACGCCACGATTTCGCCGGGGTATGATGAAACAAGGAATGAAGGGCGCAAATCGTGCAACGGTGGTTTCAATGGAGCCGGGTGGAAAGACCGAACCAAGTTCGGCACAAATTATCCGGATGAGCCGGAGGGGGCCTATTACCGGGGAACATTTGAGGCGGCCATGGCCTCCAACCCGGACTGGCTTCA
>JAKPRU010000873.1 GCA_029557025.1 Candidatus Omnitrophota bacterium
CTATGAGGCGGCCATGGAAGAAGAGGCGAAACGGCTTCGGGCGGAGGGGAAACGGATCGTCATCATTGATCCGGGGCATGGATGGCTGGACCCCGGATGCCAGAACGCGGCTTATGACCTTGAAGAGAAGACGGTTGTTCTGGACATCGCGCGGAAACTGGCGGAGCTGATCAACCAAACTGAGAATATGAAAGCCTACCTCACCCGCGATGGCGATTATCTTCCCGTGATGGGAAAAGATGACTATTCCGGAGCCTGGAAAGACCTCAAAAACAAGAGCCTTGGCGCTCGCCTGGAATTCGCGCGGCGGATGCGTGGAGATGTGTTTATTTCTTTGCATTTGAACTGGTGTCCCGGCGCCCAACGGCGTGCGGAGGCACGCGGATTCGAAATCTTTTGCCTGGGACGGGATGGCTCGCAGTCGGAATATGACAAGCAAGTCGAGGACGTGGACAACAGCGACCTGGCCGCGCTCGATCTGGACCTGCCGGACTCGCAGGTGGACGCGGAAGTGGGCAAGCTGCTGTTCGCCATGCAGCGGGATATCACAGTGGAAGAAACCGCGCTGTTTGTCGAATACCTGAAAAAGGAGCTGCTCGGTGTCCATGGACTCGTCCCGCGTGATCCGCCGATTAAAACCAGGGGATTCCGTGTGCTGCGTACCCTGGCAATGCCCTCCGCGCTTGTGGAACTGGCTTTTCTATCCAACCCCCAGGATGCTCGAAACCTGAAAACCACGGAGTTTCGATGGAAACTGGCTCGATCTCTTTACCAGGGAATTGCGCTGTTTTTCCAGGATCGCTCCAACGGCGATGTCTATAAAGAAATCGAGTTTGAGCCGCAGAAGGTGGCTGTTCCCGATGAGAAATACGATATTCACGTGGTCAAAAAAGGGGAGTCGCTGTTCACTATTGCAGAGGAATACGGAACGAATGTCACAACCCTACAGAAAATCAATGGCAAAGGACGCGGGACATCCGTTCTGTCGGGCGAGGAGATCAAGATTCCGAAAGTGAATTCCTCGCCGTTGACGGAGAGTTATACGGTCCGGACGGGCGACACCTTGTTTGAGATTTCCCGGCGGTATGGGACATCGATCAATGAGTTGATGAAAATGAACCGCCTTAAGAGCGGGCGTCTTGAGCCGGGTCAGACAATCCGGGTTCCGGCTCGTGCGACCGCACAGAGCTCGGAGGCCGATCCACCCAGCCTGTCGTCTCGAACAGCGAAGTATCGCATTCAGCGCGGGGATTCGTTGCACTCCATTGCGCAACGGTACGACACGACGGTATCACGCCTGAAAACTCTCAACGGCATGAGGTCCGACGCGATTAAACCGGGCCAACAGCTGCTGGTTCCGGTGCGGTAAGGATGCTGAGCAGCACCCTTCTTATGCCCCGCACTTGCTTCCAAGCAACTCCCTGCCCCAATCCAGGATAATACAACCTGCCGTATAATCGCCGCCAAACTTGAAAATGTTGCCGGGGGAACGGATGCCATTGGTCGGACTGTAGCGATCCACATCCGTTCCAAAAGGGAAAAAATCATGGTCGGAATTGTCATCGAAGTAATCCGGACCATAGCTCATCAGGCTGTAGGCCTGTACTTTTTGCGTGCCAGGGTTGTCGGCGCCGGAACCCATTTCATAGTCCGGACGGCCGTTTGGAGCATAGGCATTTGAGTTGCCAAGCCCGAGTGTTGTCGCCAAGGTCTTTTCAATAAAGGGATCGCTGGGCAGAGAGGCAATGTAGGAGATTGGGCTGGTGAGGCGAAACAGCCCGCGCTGAGCCCCCATATACTCATCCAGGTCGTGATCGCCCGGATATGAATTGTTGTCAAGCATGTACATCTCCAGCGCCTTGGAGAGGGCGTTCATATCCGAGTCCACCTTGGCAACTTTTGCACGGACCCGGGCATTAAGGAAATTCGGCACGGCGATCGCCGCGAGAATCCCGATAATCGCCACCACAATCAGAAGTTCAATCAGTGTGAAAGCGCGACGCATTGGACATCCTCCATGGGATATAATGCACTCCTGGCTACACAAAACAGCCCCATTTTCAACCAAATGGTATTATTTTAAAGGTGGAATTCAAGGGACCGGCGATGTGAATCAAAGAGAAGAAGAAACGTCCCCAACGGGGGTTGAACCCGTGTTGCAGGCTTGAAAGGCCTGTGTCCTAACC
>JAKPRU010000875.1 GCA_029557025.1 Candidatus Omnitrophota bacterium
GTGTCGACATGAAACACATCAAGGGTGTGGTCATTGTCAATCTTCCTGCCAGCGTAGAAAACCTTGTCCAGTTTTTGGGCCGGATGCGGACAAAAAATATCCACGACCATGCATCAACCTGCAAGCGGGCCTGGATTCTGACAGGTCCCGGTGATCAGGCATCCAAACAAACTGTTGCCGATCCGCCGCCGGTTGATTTCAGCCTGCTGACAAGCGGATTCAACCGGATGCAGTATATCAATCAAGGAAGATATCTGCTGCAGATGTATATTCGGCCGGATTGCTCATATACCAACGCGAGACGTTTTTTTACCATGATTCCCTGGGTATTGGCAACGCGAAACTGGGGAGCAACAATTCTTCCGTTTGATGGCAACCAGCGCAAGATCTTCGCTTCCAGGCGGGCAGGGGCATGGGGGAGCGATGCCGAATTCTGGCACTATTCGGGATACTGGCTTGTCGTCTTGTCCAAGATGGCAGCCCGGAGCAGTCAGGTCTCGCTCCTCTGGATGGTTCCCTCGCTGACGTCACGCATTGTCCTCCGGGATACCCTGCGCATGCTTGCCCTGATTGAAGCCCGTGGCGGGATTGATCCCCTGGTCATGGAGTATCTCCGCCTTGTCAGTCAACGGACAGTGATCATCTGGAAGCACGATCCGGGTTACCGGTATGATCCGCATCTCTTTGCAAAGGTCCTCGAGATCGTTCTCGAACGAATCCGGGAACTCGCCGCGAAGCGTCAGGTTGTCTCGTTGACCAATTTGATTGTGGGCGAGACCAATCCGGACTCTTTGACAGTCAGGATCGTCAAGTTGTTGCGGGATGCCGGTCTGGCCCAAAAAAACCAGTGGGGGCAGTACGTCCATGACTCGATCCAGTTTCTGATCGATGCCAAGATCGTCTCTCTCAAAAATCCGACATGTTCGCCCGTGGTCCTGTTTTCTCCGGTTTCGGGACCCGGGATTGATGCCTGGATCTCCTGGTTTGACAGCCAGTCGGTGCGGACCGGATGGTCCAATCTTGCTCCCGAAAGCGAGTTCGTTTCCAAGCGGGTACTGATGCAGTTCGAAGGGATCGAGGATTGGCTGGTCTCCCTGCCCAGGCGAGCCGACGTCTACCGGAACAATCTGCTCGAAATGGTCAGATGTGCGGACGGTGTTCCCGACAGATTCCGGCTCGATCTGATCGCTTCATTCAATCCATTCGAAAATGAGTATCTTGCTGACGAATATTGCGGGACGGAACCTGGCCAGCCGCATTGAACTGGAGCACAGGCTCATCCTTCAACGATGATCAGACTGTAGTTGTCCGGTGCTCCGTTTGCTTCGACAAGGGAGCGAGCCTGCCCGGGGATTTCCTCAAGGTGCAGGCTTGTCAGCCGGTCAAGCTCGTCCTGCCCGAGTGGCCCGTAGAGGCCATCGGTCAGGGCCACAAGGCGTTGCCCCGGAAGAAGCGTGTTGGCACCGGGAAATCGTGTTTCAAGAAACGCCCGCTCGGGAGGGAGGCCGCCGCCAAGACAATTGCCGAGACTGCCGGCAACCGGTCCGGCATGGTCACGCGTCAAGGGCTCGAGCGGTCCAAGACGGATGCGGCCGATCCGGGCATCACCCGCGTGGAATACGATATAGTTTTTTTCGTTGTCCAGACAGAACCCGGCGATGGCTGCCCCCATGGTCGGGTGTTCGTTGTCTTCGAGCATCAGGGCATGGGCACGAGAAA
>JAKPRU010000904.1 GCA_029557025.1 Candidatus Omnitrophota bacterium
AAACCGCGCTGTACCGAATGCGTTCTTTTCGATCTGTGCCCTTTCCCCGAAAAGTAACCTTCCCTATTGTCATTTTGTCTTCAGCGCCTTCGAAAACAGCCCGGTGTGTTCCTGCCGGGTCGATCGGTTCGGATGTTTCACCATGCTTCAATCCCGGTTGTATATTCCCACTCGCCGTGAGACTCCGCATGATACAGAGTCACGCGGACAATCACTGCTGATTCGTGCGGGATTCATACGGCAGTTGCCGTCAGGAGTTCGGGCCTATCTTCCCATGGGGGAGATGGTATTTCAGAGACTTTGCGAACTGATGAGGAAAGAACTTCAGGCAGTTGGGGCTATGGAAGTTCATGTTCCGCACGGCGAGTTTGAGGAAATGCTGATCTCTCTGGTGGGCGGAGATTTGCGTTCCTATCGTGACCTTCCGAAGGTCTTTTTCGCGCGTCGCTCCCTGGAGGATGGGGAGTTTTTGGAAGTGTGTGGGTTTGAATGCAGAACGGGAAGCGTCCCCGCCCCGGCCCTCCCCACGGAAGATTCCCCCGCCCCGGCCCTCCCCGTAAACGGGGAGGGAGAAGAAATCCCCCCGTTTACGGGGGGATTCAGGGGGGGATTGCTCGCTTCATTCCGCAGGATTTTTCGCCGTATCGGCCTAGACGTAATCGAGACAGGAGGACAGGGAACTGCATGGGGATTTGTAGTGCGTTCCGAGCAGGGCGATGTGTTCGGGACATGCGCCGAGTGCGGATTCTCCATGCCCCTGGCAAGGTTTCCATTGACCGAACCGGAAATAAACAACGTGGAATCGTCCACCCTGGAGAAAGTGCATACACCGGGGATGACCAGGGTGGAGCAGGTGACACAGTTCCTGGGGTGTTCCGCCGAGCAGTTGATTAAGACGATGATATTCCAGGTGGGAGAGGAATGCGTTGCGGTGTTGTTGAGAGGCGATCATACCGTATCCGAAGAGAAACTGAGCGCGTACCTGGGATGCTCCGTGCAGCTGGCGACACCGGAGATGATCGAGCGTGTGACCGGCGCGCCGGTGGGATTTGCGGGGCCGGTGGGACTGGAGGGCATCCTAAAAATCGGCGACCGGTCGCTGAGAAACGCCAAGCCGTGCGTGACCGGCGCAAACGAAAGCGATTACCATTATCGCGGCGTGACCCTGGGGCGGGATTACGAGGTGGATCGCTGGGCGGATTTGCGTGTCGCTCAAGTGGAGGATGTTTGCGGGCGTTGCGGCAAAGGGCGAGTCCAGGGCTGGAATGGGATCGAGATCGCAAGAGGTGGGGCTGTTCCCGCAGAAGTGATTGAGCAATTGGAGGCTTGGTATATGGATGAGAACGGCCTGCGTCATCCGCTGAGGGTTGAGCGGTTCAACGTGAATTTGAGTCACCTGTTTCTTTCCCTTGCGGATTTCCATGCCGACAATCGCGGTGTGGTGTGGCCGATTGCGATTGCGCCCTTCGAGGTGCATGTTGTGGACCTGACACCATCGGATGAGGAGGTCCATCGGATTGCGTGTGAATTGAGCGCGTGTCTGGAACAGCAGGGCTGGAGGGTGTTGCATGACGACCGTCCAAGCCGTCCGGGTGTGAAGTTTAAAGATGCCGACCTGTTGGGATTGCCGTACGCGGTTATTGTCGGCTCACGCTCTGTGCAGGAGGGCTTGGTGGAGGTAGAGCGCCGCAAGGTACAGAAGAGGGAAAAGGTTCCTGTGAACGATGTTCCCGCGTTAATTCTTTCTTGGAGAAACGGGGATCTCACCGAATAACGCAGCCGTTTCCTGGAGTGCGGAAACGCAGATGTCGCCTTTTCTATCGTTTTTTTAACTTGTACAAATGTTCATCTTGGCATATTCCTTGCCTCTTTAACAGTTCAACCGACATTTCAGGAGGAAATGAAGATGAACGAACGTTATGAACAAGATGAAGATCGGTCCGAATGCCAACAGCCCGAGGAATGGGAGGCGATATTGAAAGATGTCACTGTCCCGCGCGATTACCGGGAAATCCCATTTGATCCCCAGATGCTGCCTTTTATCCAGGAACGCTATCAAATGCCGGAGCTGGTCAATATCGCCGACCGGGAGGAGGCGAACCTCGTGCTGGATCGAGATATCGAGCGGCTTCGTCGCGCGATCGACCGGAAGTTGCACGGCCGGATGAAAATCTGCATGTTGCTGTCGGTGCTGACCGGTTGGTCGAACCGTCGGATTGCAGCGGTTCTGGGATATTCCAAAGACACCGTCCGTCGGGATTTGGATGAGGGGGTGAAGATTCTCAAGACCTATTTTCGTGAATCGGAGGAACGGACTTTCCCCCGGTTCCATCGGTCTCGAAAGGTACTGCGTGCGGGGATTTTTCCGCTTGATACGGACCGGGAGCGCAGCGTGTTTCAGCAATTCGCCAACGACAATGTCATCCTGCACCTGGCGTACAGCGGCGGGGACGATTTCCGCGAGGCCATGGTGATTTATCTGCCGTCTGCTCCGGCAGAAAGATTAGGGGTACAGCAATAGAAACACGGTATGCGAGGCGATCCGGCAGTGTTTCCCTGCCGATGGTGGGGGGGATTGGATGAGTGGACACATCCAGGCCGCTTACAGTCCGGCAGCGGTTTGTGCGGCTGGGAGGATGACCTCGTTCCACACGGGGTCATCCTCCGAGACACACCAGGCGGAATCCTCTTTGAGATGGCCCAGGTTCCAGAACATCCAGGGGACTCGCGAGCGGTTGCAGATCTCGGTCACATACCGGTATGTCTTGATTTGTCCATTGAAACGGGCCTTACGCTGAATACCGAACTCTTCGACAACAAGTTGCTTGTGGAACGGCACGGTCACGGTTTTGGCATCTCGAATCCACTGCCTGAGATTGCCGCCGTAAAAGTGCAGTGTATAGACATCCGTATGGGGAATGTTTCCCAGATCGCGGAGATCGTCTCCCGTATTCACTCCGTAATATCGGCTGTGGCCGGCCGTCCCGATGGAAATCCGGGTATCGGGGTCCAGCGCGGCGATAGTGGCCGCGCACATTGTCAGCCAGGAGCGGATGTTTGCGACGGTCTCTTCCGGGCTGTGAGAATTATTGTTCTTGAGATTGATACCCGGTTCGTTCGCGATCTCCCATGCCCAGATCACATCATCCAGGTCTTTCCACATTACGCCGGAAGGCTGATGAACATGCAGAAGGCACTGGCGGATCCGGTTCAGGTAAGCCCGCTTTGCCGCCGTGGATGTATAAAAATCCCAGTCTCCGAACTCTGCGAAGTAATTCGTCGGGATTCCGAATGTCACAATCAGACGGATTCCGGCATGTCGGCATTCGGTAATGAGGCGATCCACCTTGTTGAATGAGTCTTCGTGAAAGAATCCAATGGGAGCCTCAAACGTGTACGGGTCGGGGGGATCCTCCCACCAGACGAATTCCTCGCGATGCCCAAGAATGATCCGAAGCACACGCAGCCCGGCATTCTGCATAGCCAGCAGTTGTTTTTGTCGTCGATAATCAGGCTGAAACCACAGCTGCGCCTGATTCGCGCCTCCCCAGACCCGCGGGAGCGGCTCAAATGGAACCGGCTTTAATGATGGGCGGTTCGGCAGTTCAAATGTGCCTGCGGGGGGAACCTGTGCGATCTCCGTTGATTCGGTCACTCGATCCGATGGCGAGCGACAGGAAATCACCAGCAATGGAATGAAGACCATCCAGAGAGGGAAATACCTTTTCGTATCCATGCCGTTCCGCGGACGAGCGATTCATCCGGTCTGTCTGCGATTCGCGAGAGCAATGCGAGGTATCATAGGCAATTCCGAGTGGGATTCCAAGCGGGAAGCGGAATGGGCAGGCACGGGAATGGGCAGGCACAGAAATAGGCAGGCACGGAGGCCTGCCCCACCAGGTATTACAAGTATTAGAGGTATTACGGGTATTAGGTGCATAAGGGCAATCCCCCGTGACTGCCCCAAGTGTTTATTTACTCCTCTGCTGTGCCTCGCCGGTCATCGGCACAAATCGAACGGGAAGGACACTCTCGATAGTTGTTCCGTCTTTTGTCTTTCGGATTTGAACCAATTCCTGCCGCATTACACCCACGGGAATGACCAATATGCCCCCGACTTTCAATTGATCGATGAGAGGCTGCGGGATATGGTCCGGCGCGGCAGTTACCATGATTGCATCGAACGGAGCCGCCTCCGGCCATCCGCGATACCCATCCCCGCAGCGAACGTGAACGTTGGTGTATTTCATTTCTTTGAGTGTTTTTTCGGCGCGTTCGGCGAGAGACTCGACGATCTCAATCGTGTAAACCTCTTTGGCGAGTTCGGCCAGAATGGCGGCCTGGTACCCGGATCCGGTCCCGACTTCAAGGACCCGTTCGGAACCGTCCAGCTCCATGAGATCGGTCATCAGGGCAACGATATATGGTTGGGAAATGGTCTGGCCTTCACCGATGGGGAGCGGGTAATCCTCATATGCGAAAAGGCGTTCCTTTTCCGGCACGAATTCGTGTCGGGGCACGGTTCGCATCACATTCAGTAGTGTCGCATTACGAATACCCCGTGCCGCGATCTGGTTTGTGACCATCTGCTCCCGCAGTTTTTTGAAATCAGGCGGCCCGGCATGGGAACGCTGACAGGCCATCACAAAGCCGATCAGCCCAACAAGAGCCACACCCCAGAAAATCAGCATCAATCGATCGTCGAACGAGTTGTCGGAAGCGGCTGTCTGAAACATGATGGACCCCATTGAAACATTGATTCTGCCCTCATTTCAGTGTATCACATTTCGATCCAAAAGAATCCTTTGTTGTTTTAAGAAAGGCGAGACAGGTTCTCCATGAACAGTCGTGAACGAGTTTGGGCCGCGCTTTCCCATAAAGAAGGGGATCGCGTTCCGGTCGATTTCGGAGCCATGCCGTCCACCGGCATTATGGCGATGGCCTATGGTGAATTGCGCCGGTATTTAGGATGCGGCAAGGGACGGGTTCGAGTTTACGATTTCAGCCAGCAGCTTGCCGAACCGGAACCGGAGATTCTGGAACGGTTCGGTGTGGACGTGGTCGATTTGCGCAACACCTCGATTCTCCCGGACAATCGGAAGTGGATTTCATGGACTCTGCCGGACGGGCAGGAAGCGGACCGTCCAGCCGATGTGCTTGCTGAATCGGATGGGTGCGGAGGACACATTATCAAAGATTCCTCGGGGCAGGTCATCGCGCGAATGCCGAAAGGGTCATTTTATTTCACCGGGCTTCAACCTGCACTGGGCGAGCCGCCGAAGCCGCTGGAAGAATACACCTTCTCGATTCTGCAAGATGACTACCTGGAGATGCTTGAGACCCGTGCCCAGTGGTTTCGCAAGAACACCGAGTACGCTGTGATGGTCGGATTCGGCGGAAGCATCCTGGAACTCTGCCAGGGACAGCGGGGATGGGGCAATTTCATGATGGACCTGGCCGCCGATCCGGAGTTTGCCGGGGCCTTGATGGACAAGGCATTGGAGTCGCATCTTCGCAATCTGGAACGTTTTCTGGGGGCGGTGGGAGACACAGTAGATGTGATCCAGATGGGGGATGATTTAGGTACTCAGCAGGGGCCGCAGCTTTCCCCGGAAATGTATCATGAAATGATTTACCCCCGGCACAAACAGGTCTACCAATATGTCCATGCGCACTCGAAAGCGGCGGTGTTTCTCCATTCCTGCGGCGGCATTCGCCCGCTGCTGCCGGACCTGATTGACGCTGGAGTTCAGGCATTGAACCCCGTACAGACCTCCGCCGCCGGGATGGACCCGGCAGAATTGAAAGCGCAGTATGGAAATCGGTTGACATTCTGGGGAGGCGGATGCGATACCCAGTCGATCCTGCCTCGTGGAACTCCGGAACAAATTGACGCCCATGTTCGGGAGCGAATTTCCATTTTTGCACCCGGGGGCGGATTTGTGTTCTGCCAAGTCCATAATATCCAGGCAAAGACACCGCCACGGAATGTCGTGGCGATGTTTGAGGCCGTGGCCAAGTATCGGGACTATCCCGACGGATGGAAGCGAGAGGATTTGCGTGTTGCTCAGTAGGAGTGTCATCATTTCAGACCGGAGTAGTTCGTGGGGCTTTTCAATGAGATTTCTCCCTTCGGTCGAAATGACAACGGAATCGTCATTCCGAGCATGACTCCGGCAGGACCGCCTGGCCTACTGGGTCTGCCAGGCAGGGCCGCCTGGCCTACTGGTCGATGGGCGAGCTTTCTCAGGAGGAGCAACCCGGAGTCTGCGAAGGGCTGCGACGTGGCGATCTCAGTACATGCGACCCCTGTCATGAATAAGTCATATTTCGGTGAAAACGAATGGAAGTACATGTAAATCCGCGCATCAACGAACTTCGGGAAGCGGGGGACTGGCCCGGAGTGGAACAACTTTCACTAGACATCTTGAATCGGACACCGGATGATGTGTTTGCCTTGCGTGCATTATCCCAAGCGCTGGAGCAGCAATCCAAAACGGATGAATTGCCGAAAATCTGGCGGAAGCTGGCCGACCTGGAGGATCGCCCCGGTCCCGTGGAGAAGGCGCTTGCCGCCCATTACCTCCAACAGGAGAAGAAAGAATCGGCGGTGCAGTGGTATCGGCGCGCATTGGAGTCGTTTGTGCGGGCGCGGGATGACTCGCAGATCGAAGAGATCTGGCTGGAACTCTGCGAGCTGGACCCCTCGGACCTGGAGTGGTTCTTGTCGATTTCAGACCGTGTTGCCGGGTCGCGACGGAAGGAGCAGGCCTCGATTCTCTTGCAGATGCTGATTCCTTACTATGAGAAAAATGAGCAGTGGGAGGATGTGCTGACGATTCTTCGTCGCGCGGCGGCGTTGACCCCGCAGGATATCGGTATCCGTGATAGCGTTATCAAGGCGCTGCGGGCACGTCACGCCGGCGCGGTAGCCCTTGAACATGTTCTCGACCACTGCGGAATGCGTCAGACCGGCTCTATTCTGGAATCCCTCAAGCAGGCCGAACGTTTTATCCCGTATTCCGATGGAGAAGCCTGTTATCACCCCGATTGGGGTGTGGGATTGGTGAAGAAACTGGACCTGTTTTCGGAACGGGTCACCATCGACTTTGAGCGCAAGAAGAATCACGAAATCACGGTGGACCTGGCGCAGGAAATTCTGGAACCGCTGCATCACCGGGATATTCGAGCCGCCTGGGTACGCGAACCGGAGCGTGTGAGTCGGCTGGTTGAGGAAGACCCGGCGGAGATTGTCAGAATGGCGCTCATCCGCTGCGGGCGGAAAGCGACTGCCGGTGAGTTGAAACAACGCCTGTGCGGTTCAGTCATCCCCGAAAAAAAGTGGTCGCGATGGTGGGCAAACGCAACCGCCGTAGTCAAGAAAGATCCGTTTATCAGTCTTTCGGGAAGTACCTCCAAAGCGTATATCCTTCGCAAAGAACCGCGCAGTACCGAAGAAGAATGGATGGAGAGTTTCGAGAAGAAACGGAATCCCATCGAGAAGATCGACCTGGTTCTGTCTTATCTTCGGAATACGAAACCGTCCAACTATTCCGTCGAGCTGCTGCGCCGCTTCTCTCTCATGTTTTTTGCGCTGGCAAAAGAACGTCGGAATCCCGCCATTCGCCTGGAAATCTACCTGACCCTGGAAGACCTGAACCGAAGCGAGCCTTCCATCGACGGGCCGGCAGAATCGATGTGGGATGAGATTCTGGCCGGTCCGGCCGAGTCGGTGGACCTCCTGCTGCAACTGGCGTACCCGGATCACCAGTGGCGGATGTGGGAACGGCTGCGCGAGAGATATCCCGATGCCTGGAGTGAGATTTGCGGAACGCTGATACTTTCCCATCAATCCCTGATCCGTGACCGTCTGACGGAATGGCTTCGGGCCGAGCGCCACGAGGCTATTCTCTCTGACCTTGCGAAGAAAGTGGCTCTCGAACCACGGGAATACCCCGAAGCGTTTGCATGGTTCTCCGACCAGGTTTTATTGGGCAACCGGCAGGATGTCTCCATGGGGATCGATGCTCCTGTGTTGTTTGAGCGATTGCTGATGCTGGTCGATTTCCTTAATGATCGCGCCAAGCGGGTAGAGAAGACCGAGGCGGCGATATTGCGGGCGTCCGCCGCACAGGTTCGCAATGTGCTCAAGAAAGACGATTTCGCGATTCTCGACAAAATCCTTCCGAATATCGATCGTTCCGTGGCGCTGTCATTGTATAAGCGCGCCAACTTGAACAGCGGCCTGGATGTTGGAGCGCGCGAGAAAATCACCCGCCGGATTCTGGCGCGGTTTCCGGGATTGCTCGGCTCTCTGGAGACCGGGTCCGATGCGGATCGTCCGACGGAGTTCCTCTGTACTTATCCGGCTTACGAAGCGCATCGGAAGCGGTTGCAGCAGATCATCGAGCAGGAACTCCCACGCGTGACCGATCAGATTGAGGAGGCCCGCAAACATGGCGACCTGAGCGAGAACGCCGAATATCACGCCGCAAAAGATAAGCAGAAAACCCTGTACGGAGAGGCGGCGGACCTGCGGGATCAACTCCAACTTGCGCGTCCCACAGACCTTTCCAGAATCGTGCCCGATGAAGTGAAATTCGGCGTGAAAGTGCGCATAACCAATTCCGAGGGTGAAGGGAAAGTGTACACCGTGCTGGGGCCGTGGGAGTCGATTCCCGAACAGGATATTCTATCTTATCAGGCCCCGTTTATGCGAGCATTCCTGGGCAAGAAAACGGGAGATATTGTAGAGATTGACCTGCCCAATCGGAAAGGAATCTTTACCGTCCAGGAAATCGAACCCATTCCCGCCGAACTCTACCTGCCGGCGAATTGAGGCATGGAGTAGTCGCGTGCGGAGAGGGGGGATTTTCTGCACTACAGGTTCGTATCCAGCGGAGCGGGACTGTCCAGGCCGGAGCGGTCCAGCTGGAACGGCCCCACGGGAGGGGTACTATCCTCCGCAACGGCTAACTGTATGGCGGCCTGCCTGAACAGAGGCAAGCGCGCACCCGCCTGGAAATGCAGACGAGTTATCACTCGCCCGTGCCGATAGTCATATTCCACCATTTCGACTACCTGCCGACATAATGAATCGACTACCGGAAAGGGCGGATGATCGAACCGGACAACATCCCCCGCTCTCGCATAAAAGAAACCGGCCATATCGAGAGCGCGTTGCGTTGCCGGTTGGGCAATCAGAGGCAGAATCGCGTTCCTGAGCAGTTCGGCATCGGCCTCCGAGGTGATCGCGCGGATATAGAGGTGTTTTGTCCGCAAACCGAACGTGCGAATCGAATCTGGGGAGGTAAATGTTGTACGAAACTCCGCGCCGGAGGGTGGCATTGCGCCGCCATGGAGGACAAAGGCGTTCTTGATGTCGTCATCGGTTCGCCACAGGTTCAAGGTCATCAGGTCGGGATCGAATCGAATGCGATGATCCGGCCCGACTGTGCGCGAGCGATAGCGCAGAACCGAATCCCACGACATATCCCACAGCGCGTTTTGATCCAGGATCGCAAGCAGGCTTATGACATCGAACAGACCCGTGTTGACAAAACCGAGGCGGTCGATGATCCGAGACGACTCTGTTTCCACGGAGTAACGCAGGTGGGGTACAGGCGTACGACTCAGGATATCTATCAGAATATCGGTGATCGACTGATTCTCATAA
>JAKPRU010000909.1 GCA_029557025.1 Candidatus Omnitrophota bacterium
GCCTGGGTTACCGGATTTCGTTCAATGATCTCGCAGCTTTCGCACACAATGAACCCTGAAATTCCCATAGACACAACGGCCGCAGTATCTTCGGAAAACCGGACGTAAGCGCTGCCTGGTTCACTTTCCGAGGACACAATATACGTCTGCAATCGGAATGGACTCGCAACATTGAAGACGAATGCGCTGCCATCCTCTCCACCGCCGATCATAAAGCTGTCCTGAAACACTGCGCCGGATGTATTCTGGTGGTTCGGTCCGTGTCGCACAACCTCGTGGGAGCCGTAGCCATCCACGTTGTATCCGAACGTGGGACAGATGTGGCTCAGTGAATGCGCACTGGAACCGAACTGCCCCTCGCCCGTTGGATCCAGCGTTTCTGCGATGGGAGTACCGAGTCTCATGTCGATGAGCAGTTGTCCGATCGCCCGGGAAAACGCGATTCGCCGCCCGCCGACCGATACATCCGCAGGCAGAGACGCTCCAAGAATGTAATTGTTCCTCACCTGCTCGGGCGTCAGAGACGGATTCAGAGAAAACAATATCGCGGCCAGTGCGGAAACCTGCGGTGCCGAGACGGATGTGCCGTAAGCATATTCCGTTGCATGACCATTCGAAACGCCAACGACCGGTACATATTCATAGGGTGCGGCCACATCCACGAATTCTCCGTAGTTTGAGTTCGCCGCCTTCATTGCCGGATCGCAGTGTGCCGTTCCTCCCACGGTGATCACATTGAGTCCATTGATATTGGCGGGAACCTGCAAACGCCCTACCTCCACATTGTCATTCCCGGCTGAAATAACAAAAAGTGAATTGGGACAAAAGTCGATCACGGTTTCCCATATCTGTTGTGCCGCGCTATTGCCAAGCGCGACGGCTGTGACGCCAAAACTAAGATTGATCACTCTTGCTCCATTATCCGCCACGCGCCAGATGTCCACGACCGCCTCCGCGTCTGAACTCGAAGCCCCGACAAATAGCCGCAGGTCGTCATAAAGGAACCTCGAGGCCAGACCGTTCACCCCCGCCGAATCATCATCCGCCGCAATGATTCCTGCGACCGCGGTTCCGTGCCCCCGGGAATCCGTAACAGGGGCGTTCCAATCACTGGCATTCACGACCCATATATCATCGAATTCGCCATTATCCGCCGCTACTCCTGAATCAATGACGGCTACATTCACAGGGTGTAACGTCA
>JAKPRU010000963.1 GCA_029557025.1 Candidatus Omnitrophota bacterium
ATGTCCTGAAGCATGGCTTTGCGCCGATCTCCGAATCCCGGCGCTTTCACCGCACAGCAGGGCAGCACGCCGCGAATTCGGTTCACTACCAGGGTAGCCAAGGCTTCTCCTTCCACATCCTCTGCAATCACCAGCAGCGGCTTGCCGGACTGCGCAACCCGCTCCAACAGGGGCAGAAAATCGTTCAAATTAGAGATTTTCTTCTCGTGCAGCAGGATCAGACAATCTTCCAGAATCGCCTGCATAGTCTCACTCTCCGTAACAAAATACGGGGACAGATACCCCTTGTCGAACTGCATCCCTTCGACCACCTCAAGAGTCGTCTCGACAGTCTTTCCGTCTTCGACCGTAATCACACCGTCTTGCCCGACTTTCTCCATGGCATCCGCGATCAATGACCCGATTTCGGGATCGTTGTTCGATGAAATCGAGGCGACATTCGCAATCTCTTCACGGTCCTTGACTCGTTTTGAGAGTTTGTTCAACGCCTCGGCGACTGCCTGCGCCGCCTTGTCCACGCCGCGTTTGATCGCCATGGCATCGTGCCCGGCAGACAGCATTTTCAGGCCGGATCGAAAAATCTCTTCCGCGATCACCGTGGCGGTTGTGGTTCCATCCCCCGCGATATCGCTCGTCTTGGAGGCTACCTCTTTCACCAGTCGAGCGCCCATATTCTCAATCGGATTCTCCAGCTCGATTTCCTTGGCGACGGTTACACCATCCTTGGTGATCGTGGGCGTCCCGGATGACTTGCCCAGGGCCACGTTTCTCCCCTTCGGCCCCAATGTGGCTTTCACCGCTCGGGTGAGCTTCTCCACACCGCTCATCAACTGCTTGCGCGCTTCCGCTTCAAACGTCAACTGCTTCGCTGCCATAGTTCGTCTCTCTCCGTTCTATTCCGTATGATTGAATCTATGTTGTTACACTCTTGCGAGCGTTTGATTCCCCGGTACAATTCAGATCACTTCCAGGTCCTTGCTTGGAAGCCAGCCGGTCAAACCATTCGGGAGACGAATCTGAACCCAATCCGGACGTCTCGATTCGACTTTCACCGCTGTGCCTTCATGCAAAGAAAATGCCGCTGAATAATTCTCCCCCGGTCCGGTCCGCACCTCGCTCACAGCGGCGAGAATGATGGCACGATCTCGACTTTCATTTTGGTAAATCTTGATTCCCGCGCTCAGAACACCGAACAACAACAGAATCAACAAGGTCACGCGGAGCCACCCCGTCCGGCGCGTGATCCCGCTGTCGGGATGAATAATCCTCCAAGCATACAAGATTGCGGCCATCCATAAAAGCAAGGCCACGGCCAGAAGGTTCTCCCGCAGGTTCAACAGGGAATGCAACCGGATAAGGAACCCCATCGTGCCTCCATACAGAACCGGCTTCAGCTCCTCGTCCACCATCAGATTCCGAACAAATTCCAGATTATGACGAATGTCTCGGTTCCGAGGCAGATACTCCAAAGCGCGCTCGTATTCCAGGATGGCCGGACCGAGCTGTCCTTCTCGAAACCGCGTATTCGCGAGGTTGTAATGGAGATACCCGTTCCGAATACCCATATCGAGCAGGAATTGGTATCCCGCCTCCGCTTGAGCCAGTTGCCCCTGTTCGTACAGAGAATTCGCCAGGCGGAATATCGCGCCCCGGTTTCCGCTGCAACTGTCGTATACTTGCGGCAAATCCGCAGCCGCACCCGCCGGAACGGGAACAAACGCAATCGCTGCGAACAGGCAGATCGAGAGACGCTTCATCATGTCGTTTCCCCCTTGATCGCCATTAGTTTCCCAAGAAGGTTCTCGGTGCGCTGAAGGTCGGAACGAAGGTTGGAATTCATCGCACCGCCGAATCGACACGCCTCGAAATCCTCCAGAGTAGTCACCAACTCCTGAACATATTCGTCGGGAACGCCTTTTTGTTGCATCTGTCTACCCAAGTCACGGACAGTCATTCCGGTAACCGGAAGATTCCAGCGATTGCTGACATAATCCGCCAGGGCCTTCGTGAGCGCCGCGTAGGCCTTGTCCCCCTCGCCACCGGAAACCGCTTTTCGCGCTTCCGAGAGCATTCGCCGGGCCATTTTGGGGGCCTTCCGGTTCCGTGCATAATCCGGGTTCGTCTCCAGCCGACGCCGATGTCGTGCCCAGACCGCCGCTCCCGCCGGCATCCCCAACGGGAGCAAAAGCATCAACACAAAGATCGGCTGCCGGTACAGGTCCAGACGAACGTCTACCGCCCCCGGAACGCCCACGGCTATGTGACGAAAATCCTCCCCGGTAAGAATGATTTCCCGTTTCGCTCCGGCCCCCGCCCCCAGCAGAATCCGGTCGCTCTGGCCTTCTCCTCGCGCGGAAATCTGTAAGTGTATCGGTTCCGTCGCTAACGTATGGTATTGATTGTCATTCGGATTGAAAAAAGCAAAACGAATCGGCCCGATTTCTGTACTGGATGTCGATTTCGGAACCAGTACGTACTCATAGGCGATCCGCCCGGCAACGCCATCCTCCAGTACCGAGATATCCTCATTCTTCGTATTGTCATATTGCTCGAACAGAGTGAGGTCCGGCAAAGTCGGCGGCGGACAATTCTTAATGTTTCCTTTTCCGCTGAGTTCCACGCGAAGAGTAAACGCATCTCCCTCACGCAATTCCCGCTTGTTGACCGTAGCCGTAAGGTTAAACTCTCCAACCGCACCGTCGAAAATGTCCGGACGCCCTTCGGCGGGAAACGGGATTACCTCCAGGTTGAACGGCTGCGACGTAACATTCACCGTCTGTGTCGGACCGAGTTGGAAAAACCCCAAGCCCATCCCGCCCACCGTTACCGATATGGCTGCCGGATCCACATTCAGCACTCCGGTAGAAAGCGGAAACACTACGTAATGTTTCAGCAGCACAACCCCGACGGCTCGACCCCCAATGTTCCGGCTCTCAATCGGGTATTGTGTAATGGGTAATTCTTCCACCACACACCGCTTGAACAGGCTTGTCGTAAGGTTCCCGAAATCTTCGATCTGGCGGACCTCGCTCATTTTCTGCGGGGGAACAAGAAGGAAATACCGGATGACCACCGCCTCCCCCACGTAGGCTCTCGTTTTCGACGGCTGCGCTACCAGCTGAATCGTCCCCGATGAAGCGCCCTGCGGCACGCCTCCCGGCGGTTGGCCCGACGGCGGACCCGGCATCGGAGCGCCCGCCGGTACAACCGTTAAGGAAACCGCATTTCCTACGGCGCTTTCGCCCCCCTGTTCTACCCGAATACCCTCAATTGTAAAACTTCCCTCACGTTGCGGAACCACAATAAAATTTACGGTCCGCCTGTATTCGGCGCTCATCCGCCCATTGACAATTTGAAAACTCTGCGAAATTCCGCCGCCTCCCATCAAATGGAAACTCAGACCATCTACCGGCGGGACCTGCGGAACCGGCGGATTTCCCTTGTCGGAAACAATCTCGATGCTCATCCCGACTTGTTCCCCAACATGCACCGCCGCCTTTTCCAACGTCACACGAACAGAAAACGTACCCATCGCCCTTCCCGCCGCGATCACGAACAGGAAGGCCACCCACATTAGCCGACAGACATGCCGTCCACCCTTTCTCATTGTCTACCAATCTTTCTCTACTGTGTACGATCCGCCGCTCGGCCGCCGCAACATCTCACGGCGTTGCTGCTCCTCATCCTCCTGAAGACGGTCCAGTAGCCGTTCCGCATCCTCGCGCGATAATTCAACCTCCTTCTGCGGCTGATTCGGATTTTCGTTCTGCACTTCTTCCTTCGATTCACTCTGTTCAGGCTGTTGCTTTTCTTTGTCCCGTTCTTCCTCGCCTTGCGCCTGTTGCCGCTGTTCCTGCTGTTGTTCCTGGTTCTCTTGCCCCTGCTCTTGCTTCTGTTCCTGTTGCGGCGATTGCGCCTGTTGCTGATCCTGCGACCGTTGTTGGTTTTTCATCTTGTCCAACTGCTCCTTCAACTTCTTCCGAGCAACCTCCAGGTTGTACTTGGCGTCTTCATCTTTATTATTCAATTTCAGCGATCTCACATAAGCCTCAATCGCCCCGGCATAGTCCTCCTGTTCAAACGAAGCATTACCGATGTTGTAATGGGCCTTTGCCTCCAGTAGAACATCATTGGACCCGAAAACACGGCTGTACTCTTCTATAGCTTTCTGGTAATCTCCCTGCTTATACCAGCTATCGCCGATATTAAAATGTAGTTCCCGGGATTCGGGATCGAACACTGCCGCCGCATCAGCATAGATTCCCAATGCTTTCTCATACTCTCCGGCGGCGAATTGGCGATTGCCTTCCTCCACACGCTCACGGTACGGGTTCATCCATCCGGCAAAAAACGATACCATCACAAACGCGGCGACCGACAGTCCGATTCGATGACACCTCCGCAGTCCGTAATTCATTACCTTGCCCTCTCTTCCTGCACGACGATTCGCTTCCGATCCGACAACATCGTCTCCACCATCAACAGGATGAATGCCGGTAAAAGGAACCACTGAAAACGGTCTTCATATTGGACAGTCAACAGCGAACGCTGGGTCTTCTCTGCCCGATTCTGCTCGATATCTTCATAGATTTTATTCAGTTCAAACTCATCGGCGCTGGCGTGATAATACTTCCCTCCAGTTGCGGTAGCAATCTTGAGAAGCATGCCCTCATCCAGTCTCGACTGGACCAGCTCGCCGTTTTTCTGTTTCTTCCATTCCACCAGTTGTCCCTTTTCGTCCCGGATCGGAATTGGCACCCCCGACAACGAACCGATTCCAATGGTATAAATCTGTATCCCTTCCGCGGCGGCTTTCTCAACCGCAGGCATCGGATCGCCGGTCGTCTGTTCACCGTCGGTTAAAAGAATAAGAACCTTATATTGTCGTTCGGTCTCTACAAATTTGTTCCGGGCCAGATCAATCGCGCGGTCCAGCGAGGTTCCCGGCACAGGAACCGTTCCGACATCTACCTCGGATAAAAACATTTTCGCCGCGGTGTAGTCGGACGTAAGAGGACATTGGACAAATGCCTCGCCGGCAAATACAATCAATCCCACACGATCCCCCTGAAGCCGGTCAATGAGCCGTTCGAGCTCATGTTTAGCTCGCGCCATCCGATTCGGTTGGATATCTTCGGCCAGCATCGAGGCCGAGGTATCCAGCGCAATGATAATGTCTCGCCCCTTGGTTACCAGTGTTGTCTCCTTCACCCCCCATTGGGGACGGGCTAATGCCAGGATCAGAAACAGGACCGAAAAGAATATCATCACCAGCCTCGCCCGCTGTTTTTCCCGGCTGACATGGACAGTCAATCGTTCAAGCAGCTCGATATTTCCAATCTGCGCCAATGCCTTCCGACGCCGTGCCCACGACCAGCGCAGAAAGAAAAACAGTGGTATCAGCAGGAGCAAACCGTTTAACACAAACTCATTTCCGAACACCATTGCAAACCTCTACCTCAGGGCAATTTCCGGAATCGTGTATTCGTCAGTAGTATCTCTATAATCAATAAAATCAGGGCGGGAACGGCAAAATAGAGAAATAGTTCTTCAAACCGTCTGTGTCCTCGGGACTGGACCGTCGTCTTCTCCAGGGAGTCGATTTCTTCAAATATCTTTTGAAAGGAAGCCCGGTCTGTTGCCCGATAATACTTTCCCCCGGTCGTCTCTGCAATTCGACGTAACACCTCTTCATCCATCGAAACCTGCTGCGGAATATGCGTGATCTCTCCCATCACTTCCCGCCGTATGTAGCCGGTCCCATAGCCGCCGATCCCAATCGTGTACACTTTCACCCCGACCGCTTTCGCCAGCTCCGCCGCTGTAATCGGGTCGATTTCGCCGGCGTTGTTCTCGCCGTCGGAAAGAAGAATGATCACCTTGCTCTTGGCTTCCGATCCGCGAAAACGATTCACACAATTCGCCAATGCCATCCCAATAGCCGTTCGGTTGGGGTCCACCATATTGATATGCACTTGGTCAAGGAAATTCTTCAGGATTCCATAGTCCACCGTCAGCGGACATTGTGTATAGGCTTGCGCGGCGTAGACCAGCATCCCGATCCGGTCCGTTTTTCGACCCTCTATAAAATCCTGAACAACCTCTTTGGTCACTTCGAGACGTGTCCGGTTCCCTTTCGCATCCAGGTCAATAATCTCCATACTGCCGGAAACATCAATCGCTAATACAATGTCTACCCCTTCGGTCTTTACGTCCTGCAACACAATCTCCGCCTGCGGTCGAGCCAGCGCAAGGATCAAAAGCGCAAGAATGACCAGGCGCAGGGAATGGAGCCATCGGCGAACCCTGTGCGAGAACGGCTCAATCGGCCGGCCCGCCACACCAAACGCCTCCTTGATTCTCCGCACATCCGAATAGATCATCGGGCCGGAAGCCGTTCGGCCGTGGCGCATCCGCCACCACAGAACGGGCAGAATTAGCAACAACAACAGGTACAGCGGATAGGCGAATCTCATGATCCATCCCCCCCTCGGTTCGTCGCCGCCGCTTCATCGACCGCGGCCTCTTGAGGAAACGTCTCGACGCTCCGCCCAATCTCTCGACTCATCTCCACTACGTGAACCGCTAAATCGATCAGGCCGATCGCCTTGGCCGCATCCGGCTCCTGTCTCGCAAATTTCATTAAATCGCAACTCGAAAAGATCTCTTTGAAATGGTCTAGCATCGCCGGTGAAATGCCTTGTTCGCGAAGCTTCGTCAGGATTTCCTCCGTGGTCATGTCCATGGCCGCGATGCTCCAGCGTCCGTGCATGTACACACGAAGAATCTCGGATAGACGTGTGGAGAACTCCTTATATTGCTTATTAGCCAACAGTTCCCGCTTCTCCCGCAGCGCCTGAAGAGCCATCAGGGCGCGCTCATGCGGCGGCAATGGCGGTTCCAGCGCCACCTCCACCTCATCCTTTCTCCGCAGGAAAAAGAACCAGATTATCCCCGCTGATACAAGCAGAACTCCCGCCGCAATCCCTGAAACCAGCGGCCACCGACTTCGCCCGACTACACTCACAGGCGGCTTGATATCCCGGATCGTTAGATTCTCTGATTCCTCGGATGTCAACTCCCGTACATGAATATCAATAGCGTCCGTCTTTACCTCGCCCATCTCCCCGGACTGTGTCCGGAATTTCACAGTGATGGGCGGAAACGTATAGTCCCCCGTGAAATAGGTGGAGAGTACATAGACATCCTTCCGGACCATTCGGTTCCCATCCCGCTCGGGGGTACCGATTCGTACATCTTTGATCTCGAATTGCCCCAGTTCCATGCCCGGAGTCGATGCCTCGATGGTAACGGACGGATCGTACGTGATCTTTACTGTGCAAAGAATGTCGTCCCCGATCGTGATCTCGTTCTTGTCTACCGTTGTCTCGATACTCGGATAAAGTTCAGCCGGGATGTCCGCCCGCGCGGACATCGCGAGGCCGACGCATAGCCCGAGCAAAACCGCGCTCTGCCACAGGCGGGGTCGGACACGCAAGGAAACACGTCGCAATGTCAATGTTCTCATTGCTGGACCACACTGGCCTCCGGGGTTGGAACCGGCGTCGGAAATCGATCGGAATAAATAACTACTTTTTGCTCCTCGAGCATTGTTTTCATCAGTTGCTGCATCTGTTCCTCTTCCTTCATCCGGCGAAGCGCGAATTCCACCTGCTTTCGTACCTCGTCTAACGGTTTGTAGCGTTCCGGGGTCTTGCCGGTCACCGCGAAAATATGGACACCCTTTGCCGAACGGATCGGACCGGTTGCGTCACCTACCTCCAGGGCGCTTACCGCCTTCGCAATCTCCGGCTCGCTGCCGATCTGGGGAATGATCGAGCTCCCCTCACGCAAACTCCCCAATTCCCCCCCTTTCTCCCGGGTCAAGGCATCCGTCGAACATTCTTTTGCCAGATCACTGAATTTCTCGCCTGCCTCGATCCGTTTCAGAATGTCCACCGCCTGATCTTCTGCCGAAAGCTGAATATGCGCAACTTGAATCGTCGCCGGGTCCTTGTACTCATCGCGATGGGCTTCGTAATACAGATTGTAGTCGCTCTCATCCAACTTCACCCGGCTCGATATTTCGTCCTCATACACCTTTTGAATAATGAGCTGGCGCTCCATGTCGCGGAGTTGTTTCTGAACGTCCACATTCCTTTCATAACCTTTTCTCGCGCCCATGTCATACAGAAGTTCACGCATGACAAATTGCTCAAGGAGTTCCCGTTTCTTTGCGGGGTCCTCATATTGAGACCGGATCTGTGGCGGCATTTTATCCAGTTCCCGGTCGAGCTCGCTCATCGTAATGGTTCTCTCGCCGATTTTGGCGACAACAGGCCCGGTTGGCGATGCATCTTCCCGGCCGGCATTAACATCCGCGAGAGACCGCATTTGCCGCTTCGCATCGGAACTGCGATTCAGGTTCTCCAGGCATGTAACGATATGCCGCTGCGCATCCTTCGCGATCTCGGCTTGGGGATAAAGTTCCTTTACACTGATGAATGTAGCCAGCGCCGATTCATAGTCGCGTAGCTTCTCCTCGTAAATGGATCCGATCTTGTACAAGATATTGGCTCTCGCGCCGCTCGGAATGTCCGCGGCGTTAAGGTAAGACCTGTATGTGTCTATCGCCGCCTGGTACAATTCCTGCTGTTCCAGAACCGCCGCTAATTGTCGCAGCGGCTCCACCGCGACCTTCGGGGTACTCTCCGGAATGAAAAGAACCAATAGAGACAAATTGGCAATCAACAGTACGATGACTGCCGTTGGAAAGAATACGCCTTTCATGACTGCATACCTCAATCCATCCTGCCTATAAGCGACTCGCGCGCTTATTGAAAAATTGGATCAGTGGGTCGATGTACGGCTGGTCGGTCCTCACCGGAATATGATCGATCTGTAAACGACGGAAATTCCGCTGCAAATCGTTTTGCATCGAGGCATTCCGCTCGGCAAAACGACGGCGGAGCTCCCAGTCATACGTGTCGATTAGCACAACCTCGCCGGTCTCTGCATCCTGTAACTCGAGAAAGCCGACAGGCGGCAAGTCGAGTTCCCGGGGATCGGTAATTCCAATGGTAATCAAATCGTGTTTCTGGTTGATAATCCGCAGCGGGGCCTCATAATCGGAACCCAGAAAGTCGGAAATAACAAATACTACGGACCTCCGATTCAATACCCGTGCAAGAAATTCGAGCGCCGTCCGGAGATCCGTTCCGCTTCCTTCGGGGCGGGCATAGAGCAATTCACGGATCAACCGGAGAACATGCTTCTTTCCCTTTTTCGGAGGAATAAAATTCTCGATCCGATTGGTAAACTCAATCAGCCCGACACAGTCATTGTTCTTAATCGCGGAGAAGGCCAAAACCGCAGACAGTTCGACGCCCAAATCCGCTTTCATCTGCTCCGCGGTGCCGAATGCGCCGGAGGACGACACATCTACCGCCAGCATAACCGTCAGTTCGCGCTCTTCCCGAAAGCGTTTCACAAACGGGTGTCCCATGCGGGCCGTGACATTCCAGTCGATCGACCGAACGTCATCACCCAACTGGTACTCCCGGACTTCCTCAAACTCCATCCCCCGGCCCTTGAAAACGGAATGATACTCGCCTGCAAACACATCGTTTACCAGACGATTCGTCCGGATCTCGATTCGTCGAATCTTCTTGATTAAATCACGCGGTATCATTTTTCCTTGTAAGACGTTCCCGGAGCGTCTGAATCTCCTGCTGTTGACGCCGGATTACCTGCCCTGCCTCCGTAAGACGGGCTTCCGCCTGCCGCAGCTGCCAGGTCACTTCCTGTATTTTCTTATCTTTTCCGCGCATCTCCCGTTTCAGCGCAAAAGTGGATTTGAATACCTCATCGAAAATGGCATTTCGTTCGTCCTTGTAACGTTCCCGGATCATCTTCTCCGCTTCAGGATATCGTTCCCGTTCGACCATATTCGAGTTGTCGTCCCATCGCCGATATTCCCCGGTAATCTTCGCTATGTGGAGAAAATCATATTTCCGCGACAATCGAATCAAAAAATCCCAGTCTTCGAACACCGTGAATGTCTCATCGAACAACCCGACATCCTCAAAGCAGTCGCGGCGAATTAAAAGGCAATTTACCGGAATGTAGTTGCCGAGGAGAAAGTTATTCCGCTCGAACTCGAACGAGTAGGTTAAATGCTCGAGTACTCGTTTCCACTCACCGGTTTCGGCGTCCTTCTCAAACGTTACATTCTTGACATCGGAATAGACAACGGGAAGATCGCGCTCCAGGGCGACCGGGACGAGCGTTTCCAGAAAATTCTCATAGACAATATCATCGTCATCCAGAAAACCGATGTACCGGCCGCGCGCTCCTGTAATTCCCGTGTTCAGGGCGGCGGTGCGACCGCGATTTGTCTCATGGCAGAGGTAGCGACAGGCAAGACGACCTGCGAAGGAGGCGAGGATGCTCTGGACATCGACGCCCGCATCGTTGACTACAATGGCCTCCAGATCCCGGTATGTCTGCCGCGCCAGACTGTCGAGGCAAACCGCGAGTCGTTCGGGCCGGTTGTAGGTGCGGACAATAATCGAGACAACTGGATCCGACATCGGAACACCTCACGGCACTTCGATATGATCGAAAATTCGCTGCACGATCTGTTCCGACGCAACCTCTTCGGCTTCCGCTTCGTAGGAAGGAATCAGGCGATGCCGCAGCACGTTCATTCCCACAGACTTGACATCTTCCGGCGTTACATACCCTCGTCCGCGAATAAACGCATGAGCGCGGGCCGCCTGCGTCAGGCTCAGCGTGGCGCGTGGCGAGGCGCCGTATTCGATCAGTTCCTCCAGGTCCAGCCCGTAGATTTTCGGTTCACGCGTGGCAAATACAATATCGATTACATAATCCCGAACTCGATCGTCCACATAGACCAGTTGAACAGTTTTCTGGGCGCGAAGGATTTCTTCCGGCGTGACAACCGGCGTGACCGTGGGAAGATCCGGCACAGTCATGCGGTCAAGGATGAGTCGTTCTTCCACCTTGGTGGGATAATCCACTTTCAGTTTGAGCATGAATCGGTCCACTTGGGCCTCCGGCAGCGGATAAGTCCCCTCCTGCTCGATGGGGTTCTGGGTGGCCAGCACCAGAAACGGACTCGGCAACGGATAAGTTCGGTCGCCGATTGTCACCTGGCGTTCCTGCATCGCCTCCAGCAACGCACTCTGGACTTTGGCGGGGGCACGGTTGATCTCATCCGCCAGAACAATGTTCGTGAAAATCGGACCTTTCTTCGGAGTGAATTCCCCGGTGTGCTGCTGGTAAATCATGGTCCCGATCAGGTCGGCGGGAAGAAGATCCGGTGTGAACTGAAGGCGTTTGAAATCGGCCTGGATCGTGTCCGCAAGTGTCTTCACAGCCAGCGTTTTCGCAAGTCCGGGAACCCCTTCCAGCAGTACATGCCCGTTGCACAACAACCCGACCAGCAGCCCTTCGATCATATCGGCCTGGCCCACGATCACCTTTTCCACCTGCGCCATCAGGCGGGATACGAATTCACTTTCCTGCGCGATTCTTTCGGTCACTGCACGAATATCCGCATGTATTTCCATCGATACCGTCTCCTCATATTCCATACATGGATGGGGTCATCATGATTGCCGGGACGTGTCTCGAACGGCGAGGAGGCGTTTCGCATCCTCCCAGATTCGATCCAGCTCTTCCCGGGAGGGTGTGCCTGGCGAGTATTTCCCTTCGGCACACCTCGTAAAGAACGAATCAACCAGCCGTCGGGTATCGCTATCCGTATCCGGCGGCAGATCCTTGGACGAGGTCAATCGCCCCTTGTGATAAGAGTATCGTTTCGCCAATTCCTCGCCCACAATTCGCTCAAGCGTGCCGTAATACTGCCCCGGATCCCCCTCCATACGCCATCGGCGTGCCTGCGCAAGAAGATCCTCAACCGGAGATGACGCGGGAGGTCGCGTAACAAGAGGCTCCGCATGTTTCCTCCGACGACAGGCCATCAACCG
>JAKPRU010000988.1 GCA_029557025.1 Candidatus Omnitrophota bacterium
GTATGAATGCCAGAAGTGCCACGGCAAGATCATAGATGCGGAAAAGCAGGACGCAGTATTGCATGGGAAATGGGTGACTGATAATCCAGGCGGCAGATGGGTCGGATACCATCTCAATTCACTATATGCGCCGTGGGCTTCATGCCGATTCGGGGCCATAGGGTATCAAATGCTAAAGGCCAGATGGAGCAATGACTATGAAATCATGAAATCCTTTGTGAATAACTGGCTGGCCCTGCCTTACTCTCTGGAAGATTTGGGCGCGGACGTTATCACGCTGACCAGCATCGAGCGGAGCAAGGCGGTTCGCTATCTGAAAAACGAAATCCCCGCTTGCGTCAAAGCATTATCGTTCGGCGCAGATGTACAGGGAGATAGGCTATACTGGGTCATCCTCGGGTGGAACATAAAACAATCGGAGAACCGCTCGGATGAGATTGAGTGCTGGATTGTATCGTGGGGGGAAAGCGCAGACTTTGATGCGTTTGCTAGGGATGTGGTCACAAAGGAATGGCTACATCAATCGGGCGGGAAGATGAAGTGTATATGCGGAGCAATGGATGGCAGGTATCGTTCTCTGGAAGTAAAAGCGTTTTGTAAGGAATACAAGAACGCATCGGTCGTCTATGGCGAGCAGACTATCAAGACAAGAACATCCACATCAGCATTGCCGTTCAGGGCGACATATATAGATCGTGATAGCAAGGGGAAAGCCCTCGTCAATTCGCGGGTGGGATACCGCATCAACACCGTGTATTGGAAGCAATGGCTATATCAGAGAATGAACAGGATCGGTGAAATGGCTATTCACCACATCCCCTCTGATGGCAACCAAGACGCCAAACAATATATCAGGCACATATCTTCGGAAATCGAGGTTCAAGAACGGGTGAAAGGATCAACCGCAGTCAAGCGTGTATGGAAGGTGCGCCGTGGATATGACCAAAACCATTGGCTGGATGCCACGGTGTACGGCTCGGCCATCGCATCCATCAAGGGGATTTTCGGGATGGACCCGGATGGCCCGATTCTTGGCGAAGTGAAAACAGAAGAAGCGAAACCGGAACAGGCGGCAGTCAAGCGACGGCCCCCGTTCATTGAAAGGAGACCGATACGATGAAGCGACCCAGAAATCGAATGGCGACCAACCGCCATACTCGGATCGAAGCGTCGAAGGAAACGCGGGAGGAACATCGCCGCAATCAATGGAAGGGTGCGGCGGTGGACATGAACACCGGGCGATGCCCGAACTGCGGGAGCACCCGGAACAAGATCGAGAAGACCTACCCGGCCATCCCGATTGAGGGGGGCGCGGTGATCAAGCGGCTCCATGACTGCGCCAACTGCCCTACCCGGTTTGCCACCCAGCAGGAAATACCATCCCATGATCTGAATTACTATCGGATGAAGGCTGAATAATGTGGCGGGATTCAGGGGGGGTTAACCCCTACTTTTGCGAACG
>JAKPRU010001002.1 GCA_029557025.1 Candidatus Omnitrophota bacterium
TATCCTTCATCCCCAGCGGCGCGAAGATCCTTTCCTCCGCAAACCGATCCAGTCTCGTTTTCGATACCTTTTCAACAATCTCCCCCAAGACAATAAAGCCGACATCACTGTAGACACGCTGATAACCGGGAGGCGCATCCAACTCCTGCTCGCAGATCAACCGAAGCATTTCATCCTTGTCTTCCGCCATGTCATAGTACGCTGAATGTGACGCAAGTCCGGACGTATGTGTCAGTAAGTGCCTTATCGTCACAGTGTCCTTGCCCGCATGACCGAACTCCGGCCAATACCTGCCCGCGGGCGCATCCAGCTCGACCCGCCGCTCCTCCTTCAGGATCATAATACATGTAGTCGTTACAATCACTTTCGTAAGCGAAGCCAAATCGAATATGGTTGAGCTTCTCATTCGAATCCTCTTCTTTGAGAAGTCCTCTATTGTGTTCACCGGTCCTTTCGGGCGGCTATACAGCTGCGCATACCCCAGCGCTCTGCGCCGAATGATTTTTCCATCCTTCGCAATCAGGACAACTGCACCCGGCGCGGCCTTCTCTTCAATAGCCTTCTGTATCTCTGCATAACCTTTATTCAACTCCTGGAAATCCATGCCTACATCCCATGGATTTGCCCTCGAAAAAATCGGAAATCGATCCGGTCTCCCGGCCATTGACCGGAGGCTCAGCAACAAACACAGGCATAACAAGTTTACCACACGGGACACCGATGCGTTTACGGATGACAGGTTACTCATTCTCACGCCTCAGTACACGTACCATTCTCGAATATCGACAGGCGGCAGATGGTCCGTGATTTCTTTTTGGAATGCTTCAATTTTGATATAGCGGAGTGGTTGCAGGTTGCAATCCAGCGTGTACACTTCGCGATCATAATCCGTTTCTCCCGTCACTACGGCAAGCCCGTATGTTTCGCCGACGGGGGGATCGAACAACACCCAGAATCTTTCGTTCCAATTGTGGTGATCCGCTGCGTAAACAAGATTCCAGTAATTGCCTTGTTCTACATAGCCTTCTTCGATGTCGACCTGTGCGTAGACTAGATTGGCGGGTCCCGTGCCCGCCATAGCCGGTTGCCAGCGTTCGTACAGATGGACCGACTGGCCGTTCTCCAATGCAAGGTCTATCCGATAAAGAGGCAGGCTGGCATAAGTCTCCGATGCATATCTGAGGAAATCAATCCGCACGCCGACGTGAATCCGGGCAAGCATATAAAGGTTCCGTGAAAGAAACGGTTCATCAAAAAGAATCATCGCGGGACTCGGCCTGCTGTCCACGAGATTTGTAGAAAGATAATCGATAAATAGAGAAAGAGTCTTCCCATTCCAATCGAATTCCTGATCGAAGCGAAACTCGACTCGATTTACCGGATTTCCGACTTCCTTGACAGTCAGTTTTCCGGAAGACAATGGCCGGAGAACGGTCCGCGCCGGACCGAACTCAAAACGGTCGATCAGGTCAAATGGATAGCTGCCGGACTCCAGCGGCATCGCGTGATCCCCGGGCACGAGGTCAATGGCGGATAGATATTCATACTCTTGCTCCAGGCTTCGGCCTTCTTGAAACACTCCCACTACTCGTGTATTCTGCGGAATCCGCAAAACACATCTTTCCTCTTGCGGCGGCACAGCAGAGGCCATCAGCGTCGGGCGGACCTGTTTGATTACCAGCTTCCCCATGTCATATTTGAATTCAATATCCAGACAGACTTGATCCCGCCGATACTCGCCG
>JAKPRU010001005.1 GCA_029557025.1 Candidatus Omnitrophota bacterium
TCGGCTTTCTTGCCAATATTTCGCGGGTCGCGGGTGTAATCCTCACCAGTGATCGGATCGCAGATATTACTGACAATGCACAGGGTCTTCGTTTCCATGAACGGATCGATAAAAGCGGTCTCAGGATCGGGCTTGATAAGCATGTCGCTTTCGTTGATCTCCTGCCAGCCCCGGATCGAGGAACCATCGAAACCGCGGCCTTCCTCGAACGCCTTCTCGGTCAGCTCGGTGGCCGGCACCGAAAGGTGCTGCCACATGCCGGGGAAATCCATGAAACGATAATCTACCACCTTTACATTTTCTTTCTTGATCAGTTCAAGAACATCTTTCGGTCCCACAGGGTCCTCCCGTTCTGGAATCGTAATGACTTGCCGCGCCGCCGGGCCAAATCCCGTCAGCTTATCCATCGCCCGTCCGGGCTGAGATTGAATCTTGCCTTAAAAATACTTTCGAATTGTTACAGGAATGTTTCGGAGGGATTAAATCATTATTAATTTCTGATAACAGTCAGAATTCAGACCTCGCTCAACTGATAAAGCGATAACCGACCGACCGCACGGTCTGGATGTATTCCTTCCCCGCGGCCTCGATCTTGGAGCGGATTCGCCGGATATGCACATCCACTGTCCGCGGTCCTCCGTAATAATCCTCGCCCCAGACCCGCACCAGAAGGTGACGCCGCGTGCAGACCCTTCCCCGGTGAGTAGCCAGATAGCGCAGCAGTTCATATTCTTTGAATGTCAAGTCCACCGGCGCGCCGCTTTCCGTGACCTCGTAGGTGGACAGGTTGAGCACAAGCGAGCCGGCTCGGACCTCCTGCGTGGAATCCACCTTGTGGAAACGCCACATCAGCATTCTCAGCCGCGCGGCAAGCTCGGAACGTCGACAGGGCAGCAACAGGATGTCATCCGCCAGGCGGCAGAAATCCAGGCGTTCGAGAACGTGCTCCTCGGCGGCGAGCAGAACCGGGATATCGGAAAGCACCTGATCGGAGTCGAGCGTGCGGGTCAGCTTTTCGAGCGCCTCCAGCGAGTGGTCCCAGACGTTCAAATGGTGGTGTTCGTTCTGG
>JAKPRU010001018.1 GCA_029557025.1 Candidatus Omnitrophota bacterium
GCTTCAGCTTCGCTGTTGATTCGGGCAATCGTATCGAGCGCATCATTGTGTTCCGGTGCCGGCTTGACCGGAGCGGATGGTGCCTGTACGGATGGTGCGTCCTTGCGCGCCCCGGCCGCGATGGATTGCATAAGAGAGAGAGAACGCAGGGTGTCATCATAGTGGGAGACAGCGGCTGCGTGCGCGATTTCGGCCGCGCGGATTTTTTCAGCGGCCTTTTCGACAATACTCTGTGCCGAATCGGCATCCGGTTTTTTCCCCGGGAATATCGAGTCGAAACCGGCTGTGATCTCCGTCAGTCTTCGGTCATGATCCCGAAGACAACGCTCACTCCCCGGGATGCTTTTCCATTTTTCTATTGTGGTTTGTGCCGATGACCTGGATGCGGAGATGGCCATGCGCAGGGCGTTGATGCGGTCACACAGACCGTCGATGTCGTCGGAGAGATGGAGTAAGGCATCCAGTCTGCTTTGCAGTGTGCGTGCTGCTTCAGTCAATGATTCAAATCCGGCATTGCTGACATTGATGGCCTTCTGGATGGGGCGGGTCGTGTTCAGGTAGGCAAGTCCGGATCGGGAGAGATTGGCTACCGATGTCTGCATGTTTTTTCCGATTCCGAGGCCCGCCAGAATCGATTGCGCCGAGGCACAGTTCCGTCGCCGGGTACGGAGTGCTTTGATTGTCTCTTCGAGCCCGGCGATCCCGATGCAGTCACGGTTTTTCAGTGTCTCGAGACGTTTGTCAAGCATCGACAGGATCATGTCCAGGGTCCGTTCGAGGCGGGCGTTGTTGCAGAGATTGCGGTAGACCGCCGAGACCTCGGTTGTATTGATCTTGATCCCGCTCATGAATCTTCCCCCCTGAACGTGTTTGAGGATGGTACGAAATGAACCACCATTGTATTGCGCAATACTTTCGAAAGCAAGATCGTAGTATCATTGATCGGTGGATCGAGAATTTGCAACTCGGACCGGAGGAAGGGCAGGGCTGCCATGGAAAACAATGATCAGCGGAAGACCAGAGTCATCAAGGGAGATCTCCGTGAGACCAAGGTCCTTCGAGCCAAAAAGGAAACGATTCTTGACTATCGCGGCCAGACCATTGGTGACGGCATCCGGATCGAAAAAGCCCTCGAGGACGAGATCGAGGGTGTCCAGTCAAGCGGGCAATCCACCCTCTATGCCGGCAAGGACGCCAAGGGTGAAAAGGTCGTCATAAAAATATATGACAGAAATTCTGGACCCCAGACGCTTGCCATTCTCCGGAAACTGCAGAAGATCCGGCATGCATCACTCCTCCCGATTCTGGATTGCGGGATGATTGGGGATGTTGTCTACGAGGTGCAGCCACTCTGCCTCGGGGGCACATTGGCTGATGCCTGCGGACGTGACGGGAAGGGCTGGCCGATCAAGAAATTGCGTCTTGTAGTCAAGGTTCTGGCTGAGGGGCTGCAACACCTGCACCAAAACCATTGCTGGCACAAGGATGTCAAACCCTCCAATATCTTCTGGATGGACAAGCAGCAGACGAGCCCTGTTCTCGCCGATTTCGGGATCGCAGCCATCGAGGAACAGCGTTCGAGACGGACGACTGTTCGCATGACCCATCTCTACTCGGCTCCCGAACTCGTCAGTTCACGGAAATATGAAGAGGCGTCGGATTATTTCAGTGCCGGGATCAGCCTGCTTGAAATGGCCTGCGGACGGCATCCCTTCGAAAACATGAGTCTGGAGGATGTCAACCGGATGATCTGCAGCGAGGTGATTCCGGTTCCGGAAAAGTTCGACCAGGATTTTCGCAACCTTGTCAATGGACTCCTTGTCAAGGAAGTCTCGCGCAGATATGGCTGCGAAGAGATGCTCTCCTGGGTGGAAGGCGGGCATGTTTCCCGGCCCGAGACGGGCACTTCCATGCAAGAGGTCGATCTTGTCGATCTCGAGGTCAGCCCGCCCTTTCCTTTCGGGCGGCAGGAGGTCCGGACACTCCGCCAGATGGCCGCGGTCATGCGGGCCCATCCCGAAGAAGCCGACAAGTATCTGGTGCGCGACGAAATCGGCAACTGGATCAATGCTGTTTCAAAAAAACATCCTGATCTCTTTCCGTTCGGGACAAGGCTGAGGGATGCTGTCGAAAGCG
>JAKPRU010001042.1 GCA_029557025.1 Candidatus Omnitrophota bacterium
TCCTGGGAGCGTTAAACAGAACCGTTTCAAAATAGGAAACCTCCTGGGGAACTTCTTATCAGATCAGTTTACGGCGATAGTAATCGAGAAGCACCGCAACGACAATGACACACCCGATCACAATTTTCTGCCAGACAGATGCGATGTCGATCAAAGTCAACCCGTTACGCAATACCCCCATCAGGAGTGCCCCGAACAGAGTCCCCACCACAGTTCCCCGCCCGCCGAATAAACTCGTACCGCCGATGATTACCGCCGCGATGACATCGAGCTCCTGGCCCTCGCCCACAATCGGGGAGGCGGAATCCTGACGGGCTATTGTGATGATGGACGCTACTCCCGCGCACAGACCCGACAGGAGAAACACACCCATTTTGATCTTCCCCACGGAGACACCGGACAATCGTGCTGCAATTGGATTTCCACCCGCTGCAACGACCTTTCGCCCGAATGCCGTCTTGCTGAGTACAATCTGTCCCAGAACCACCGCCGCCAATGCCTCCAGCGCGGGAAACGGCAGCCCGAACAGAGAACCTTTGGCGATAACCGTGAATTGCTCAGGGAATCCGTACAGTGGTTTCGCGTCTGTCAATAGAAGAGCAATCCCCCGGTCGATATACAGAAGGCCTAACGTCACGATAAATGAAGGCAGTCCCCAGGTTACCACAATTCCGCCCGCGATCAGCCCGCTGATCGCACCCGTAATCATTCCCGCGCCCAGAGCCGCCGGGATGGAGTGCCCGGCTTCCAGCAGCATCCCGCTGACCATCGCACAAAGCGCTAATAGCGACCCGACGGAGAGGTCGATTTCTGCCGTCGTAATCACAAAGGTCATCCCTACCGCCATGATGAGCGTGACCGATGTCTGGGTCAGGATATTCGACAGGTTTTTCCACGTCAGAAAGTACTCCGTCTGAAACGCAAGCAGGATTCCCAAGAGCAGCAGAACAATCCCAACACCCAGGCGATCCAATATGCGAAGGAATAGAGACATATTTCATTCTCTTCGGGAATTGTCCTCCCCAAGCGCAAGGGGAGAGCGGCGTCCTTCAGTCAACCCCCACCTGAACGACTCCGATCTGTCAACCCCCACCTGACCTCCCCCGATCTTCGCGGGAGGAATCGTGCCTCTTATGCTTCCCCCGAAGATCGGGGGGAATACAAGGGGGGT
>JAKPRU010001056.1 GCA_029557025.1 Candidatus Omnitrophota bacterium
TTCTCTTCAATCCGCAACCCACAACCCGCAATTCCATGATCCACTGTTGACAAAGGCCCCCGCGCTCTCGACAATCCTCGAACCGAGTCGCCCCATTCTGACGAAAAGAGAACTTGGCCTATGAACTTCGGACCGCTGGACTGGATTATTGTGATTATTTATCTCATCGCCACGGTGGTGGCGGGGTTGTGGATGCGGCGTTATCTGGGGAATGTCGGGGATTACATTGTTGCGGGGCGGGCGATGGATACCTACCTGGGTGTCGCCTCCCTTGCGGCAACGGAACTCGGCATTGTGACTGTGATGTATACCGCCGAACTGGGATACAAGAACGGATTTGCCGGAATGGTTCCGGGAATTCTGTTCTGTCTGGCGGCGTTCTTTCTGGGAATCACCGGATTTATTATCGAACCTTTGCGGGAAGCGGGTGTGATGACCATCCCGGAGCTGTTCCAGACCCGGTACAGTATGAAAGTTCGCTGGCTTGCCGGGGTGTTCATTGCGCTCGGCGGCATTCTCAACATGGGAATCTTCTTGAAACTCGGCGGACAGTTTCTTGTATATTGCGTGGGGATGCCGGAGAATTACCTTGAAATTGTGATGATTTCGCTTCTGGCATTAACACTGGTCTACACGGTCGCGGGAGGTATGTTGTCCGTATTGATTACGGATTATCTGCAATTCATTCTACTGGGCCTCGGAATTGTGGTCACTTCCGCGTTCGTGCTTCATGCGAACGGCTGGACCGCGTTAGCCGACGCGGTGAGGCGGTATCATGGCGATGCGGGATTTACCCCGCTTCTGGGCGAAGGGCAAGGCGGCGGGTGGCTGTTCTGGCAGGCCTTGACTGCATTCGGCGCAATCAGCACCTGGCAAACCACTATCGCGCGTGTTCTGGCCGCCAAAGATGCCAAAACCGGACGGAAGATCTATACCACGGTGGCATTCTATTACGTGGGCCGATTCGGCCTGCCGGGCTTGTGGGCCATCGGCGCCCTGGCCGTCCTCGGTGACAAGTATTTGCAGCCGGGGATGGATTCGCTCGCCGCGATGCCGATCTATATCGGAACGATTTTACCGACGGGGATTCTGGGGCTGGTTGTTGCCGGAATGCTGGCCGCGGAAATGTCCACTGACAGCGCCTATCTGCTGACTTGGGCCTCCGTAATCTATAACGACATCACGCGCCCGCTGATCAAACGACCGCTTCGGCCCACCACGGAAATCTGGATCACCCGTTCCCTTGTAATTGCCCTCGGTGTGTTCCTGGTCTTTTTCGGGCTGCTGTATCCACTCAAAGGAGCCGCTTGGGATTACCTGGCAATTACCGGAAATATCTACCTGGCCAGCATTCTCACGCTGCTGGTAGCCGCATTGTATTTCCCGAAAGCCAGCACGGGCGGCGCGTTTACGGCCCTTGTGTGCGGCGCTGCCGGACCGATTACCTTCCTGGCGCTTGGCCTGATCTTCAAAGATTTCGCTTTACCCCCGTGGGTTCCAGGGATCGGCGCGTTTGCGCTGGCTGCGTTGGGAATGATCGTCGGTTCCATCCTCTGGCCGAATCGAACCGTCGCGAAAGGAGATGCCGCCTGATGATACTCGAATGGTTCTGGAGAATTATCCTGTATGCTTCCATTGCCTGGTACGCCCTTCTGGTGTTTTATGTTGGTTTCCGAGGATTGCAGGATATCCGTAAAATGGTACAGATCCTCAAACAGCGCAAGGAACAGGAATAAGC
>JAKPRU010001057.1 GCA_029557025.1 Candidatus Omnitrophota bacterium
GGATACTCCGCCGGTTCTTCGCGATATTTCTATTACCGTTCCTGCCGGTTCGACGTTAGCGATTGTCGGTCCAACGGGGGTCGGAAAATCTACGCTCGTTCACCTTCTTCTTCACCTGTATCCTGTACCTGCCGGCTCGATCTGTATTGATGGGACGGACATTCGGGATATTCCTCTGGAAGTATTGCGGAGGAATATCGCTTTCGTGTCACAGGAAGTCTTTCTATTCAGCCAATCACTAAAGGAGAACATCCTTTTCGGAGCGGAATCGGGAGAACCTGATGCCGACAAACGAATGCGTTCCGCCGCGCGGAAGGCGGGCCTTGAACGCGATGTCGGCCAATTCCCGCAAGGGTTTGAGACTCTGCTCGGAGAACGGGGGCTGACCTTGTCGGGAGGCCAACGGCAGCGGACCGGCATCGCCCGCGCGCTGGTCCGGGATTGTCCCATTCTGATTTTGGACGACGCGCTGTCGAGTGTCGATGCCGAAACGGAGGAACAGATTCTTCGCGGCATCCGGGAGGACATCCAGCAACGCACAACGATTCTTATTTCCCATCGTATTTCGACGGTTCGGAACGCGGACCATATTATTGTGCTTGACGATGGAATGATTATCGAGGAGGGGACTCACCAGGAGTTGGTTGAGCGGGGCGGACTTTATGCCTCTATTTTCCGGCGCCAGCAGTTGGAGGAAAGCCTGGGTATCCGGTCGTGAACAGGTAACGGATTACAGGGATACGAAGAGATATCCGCTGATTTGATTACTGTATCACAGGCTGGAAGCCTGCGCCACCCTGTTTGCCAAGAAAGAATACCTTGTTGCGCAAGAGAACACATCTTGTTCCCCAAGAGAGAATACCTTCTTCTCCCTCTCGCGCCGGGAGAGGCTTGGCGTGAGGGGTTGCCGGTAAGGAACCCGGTCGACTACATGACGCTATCCGTGACTTTGCAACAGGGAAGCTCGACCCGCGCCCGACAGAAATCTCTCGTGGAATTGTTTCAGTGTGCCGCATGAGATAGCTATTCGAACCGCCTCCATGAATTCTTGATAAAAAGTTACATTATGAATTGTCGCCAACCGAGAGGCGAGAATCTCGCCCGCAAGAAATAGATGCCGGAGGTACGCTAAGGAGAATTGCCGGCAGCAGCTGCAATGACATTCGGCATCCGGCGGGCCTTGTTCATACTTGTATTGAGCCTGCTTGAATGACACTCTACCGGACCAGGTCAGGCAATGTCCGTTCCGCGCCAGGCGCGTCGGAACTACACAATCGAACAGATCGACGCCTCTCTCGATACAGGTTAAAAAATCTTCCGGTGTACCGACCCCCATCAAGTACCGGGGGCGATCCTCCGGCAGATGCAAAACAGATACATCCAGCATTGCCAGGGTTTGCTCCTTCTCCTCCCCGACACACAAACCACCGATTCCATAACCGGGCGAACCGAATCCGCTTAATATCCGCGCGCTTTCTGCGCGAAGATCGGGATTCATCCCACCCTGTACAATCGGAAACAGCGCCTGGTCTTCGCGCTCTTTCGCCCTGATACATCGCTCCGCCCATCGATTTGTTAACTCCATGGATTGCCGCATATCCTGATCCGGCAGATCGTGCGGCGGGCATTCATCCAGGCACATGATGATATCCGCGCCCAGCCGTTCCTGCAACCGAATAGCCGATTCGGGTGTGAAACGATGTATGGAACCGTCAATATGAGAACGAAAAGTAACTCCGTCCGGGTCGATTGTCCGCAGCGGCGCAAGACTAAACACCTGAAATCCTCCGCTGTCGGTTAAAATGGGGCCATCCCAAGCCATGAAGCGGTGCAGGCCGCCAAGTTTCTCTACAACGTCTGCGCCGGGACGAAGATAGAGATGATAGGCATTCGCCAAAATTATCCGGCTTCCCGTTTCGCGGATTTCCTCGGGAGTTAACGCTTTTACGGTTGCATTCGTTCCCACCGGCATGAATGCAGGTGTATCGACTGCCCCATGCGGTGTGTGAAATCTTCCGGTGCGCGCCCGGCCATCTCTGGCGGTAATACCGTATTCAAACATGGTTATCCATCCCATTATTCGCTATTGGAATGCGCGATCTTATCCAGGTGCGCAAGTAATTCATCGGCCCTGTGATAGCCAACCAGCCTTGCCTGGGGTAGATATTCGCCGGATCGGCTATAAAACAGCAGCACAGGCAGACCGGGGATATTGTATTTTTTCTGCAACTGCTCTCTCTCCGGTGTTTCCCTGGTAAAGTCCAGCCGGACTGTTACAAATTCCTGAAGGCGCGCTATAACACGCGGATCGCGGAAAGTAGTCCTGTCTAATTCGATGCAGGCGGCGCACCATTCCGCCCAGACATCGATCAGGACGGGCTTCTGCTCGGCCCGTGCCCGGTCCAAACCGGTCTGCTCATCGGTGATCCAGTCGATGGGGCTTGTCGGTGGTGTTGTAAATGCGCCGACGCTGAGATAAAGACCGAACACGGCGAGGACAATCCCGAAATGCTTCAGCGGTCGGCGGATCCCGGAAAGGCCATGAAACGAACGGTGAATTGTTCCGAACGGAAGGGAAAGCAGGATCATGACGCATCCCATAATGAATCCGGTCGGTAAAGGTTTCAGGAGTTTACCGAGGGTAGGAAAGGCAGATTTGCCGAAGTAAAGCGCCATGGCGAGCAGAATAATTCCGAAAATAGTTTTGACATGTTCCATCCACACGCCGGAGCGGGGCAAGTAAGAAATCACAGCGGAAAAGGTTCCCAGAAGAATAAATAACGTACCGATTCCGAGGGCGTACGTGAAGAGCAGCCAAAATCCGAGAAACAGGTTGCCCGACGAGGCGACATAAATCAGGACGGTTCCGAGAACGGGACCGGTACACGGCGAAGCGATCACTCCGGCGACCAGGCCCATACCAAAGGCGCCGCCGTATCCGCGCCCGGCGAGAGAAGCGAGTCGGGCCTGTACGGCGGATGGGACCCGGATTTCAAACAGGCCCAGCATGGAGAATCCGAATCCCGCCAGGACCAGCATGACTACACCGACTACAATCGGATCGGCCATAAACGAGCCGAATACCGCCCCGGTTCCTGCCGCCAGGAGGCCCAATGCGGAGAACATCACACCGATTCCAAGGACATACGTGACCGACAGGGTGAAGGCTCTCCATCGCGGGACATCCTTCGTGCCGAAAATAGTGATCGTGATCGGAATCAACGGGTAAACGCACGGTGTAAAGCAGGTACCGACACCGCCGA
>JAKPRU010001060.1 GCA_029557025.1 Candidatus Omnitrophota bacterium
GTATGAAATCATGCTGATGACCCCTGCTATTGCGAACCTGATCCGGGAACGAAAGACCAACCGGATTCTCTCCATGATTCAGACGGGCGCCAAACTGGGAATGACGACCCTGGACACTTTCCTGTTGAGACTGGTCAAGCAGGACCTCATTACGGCGGAGACCGCCATGGAACGGTGCCAGGATCCGGAAGATATGCGACATAAACTCATGTTTTCCTGATAAACACTTGTCAACCATCCGACCCTGTCGGATAAAACAAGGAGAAACCATGCTGGGATTAGGCAGAAAAAAACCGAAGGCTCCCGAGGCCACGCCGGCCCCGGCGCCGAGTCAGGAAAGAATACGAAGAGCCTCCGGAACACCGGCGGCGGACATTGCCGCCAGTACGCTTGCGCTACTGGAAAGCGAAGAAGAGGCTCCCAAAGAGAAACGGGATATCCTCTCCGTAACGGATATCGAATCTTTTGAGGATTCCTCATCCGAGAGCACCGGACGGAACTACCTCGCTGAGGAATCCGCTCAATCCGTTCGCGATGCGGTAATGGAACAGGCGGCAGCGGAATCGACTTCGGAATACGCGACCGAAGAGGACCTGCTGAAGCTGTATGCCACCCAGGTCGGGATGCCGTTTGTTAAACTTTCGGAAATCGAATTCGATGAAGATGCCTTGAACCTGGTTTCTCCCGAGCTCGCTCGGCAATACAAGATTTTTCCCATCCGTTTCAACAAGCAGACGGGTGTGGTCACCATTGCCCTGGTTGATCCGCTCAACGTACGCACCATCGACGATCTTCGAGTGTGGCTGGGGCATGAGATTGAAGGTGTCATCGGGAATGCGGACGAAATTCAATCTTTGATCGATGAATACTATGGGACCGGTCACGAATCCGTGGACGAGGTGTTGTCGACGCTTCAGAGCGAGCGATACCAAATCGACCTGAAGGATGACAATTTCGGAGACCTGGAACGGATCGCGAATGAGGCTCCCATTGTGAAACTGGTTAACCTGGTTCTGTTGCAGGCGATCAAGGAACGCGCCTCCGACCTGCACATCGAACCGTTTGAGCGCTCGCTTCGTATCCGGTATCGCGTGGACGGTATTCTGCATGAAACAGTTCCGCCCCCGAAACACCTGACAAACGCGATTATCTCCCGTGTAAAAGTTATGGCCGGACTGAACATCGCGGAACGTCGTCTTCCGCAGGACGGTCGTATCAAACTCGCCATGGCAGACCGGAACGTGGAACTCCGTGTCTCCTGCCTGCCGACTGTGAACGGGGAAAGCGTCGTGATGCGTATCCTGGACAGCGAGGTTATGGGCCTTCAGCTCGACCAGCTGGGAATGCTGCCGGATACGCTGGAGATTTATGAAAAGATCATCAGCCGCCCGAACGGAATTGTGCTGGTGACCGGACCGACCGGTTGCGGGAAAACGACTACAATGTACGCCTCACTGGCGCGCATTTTCAGCCCCATGCTGAAGATGATTACCACCGAGAACCCGGTCGAATACCAGATGGACGGGATTGTTCAGGTCAATATCAACCAGGCGGTGGGTTTGACCTTTGCCCGGTGTCTTCGCTCGATTCTTCGTCAGGACCCGGACATCAT
>JAKPRU010001081.1 GCA_029557025.1 Candidatus Omnitrophota bacterium
GTGGTTGCGATTATCGGTATTCTCGCGGCGATAGCCGTCCCTAACTTTCTGAATGCGCAGTTACGGGCGAAGGTGACGCGGGCTTATAGCGACATGGGGGCCATCGGGAAAGCTCTGGATATGTATCGTCTTGACCAGAACTCATTTCCGACAAGTAACTATGTCGAGAGCTATCCGAAACGGGCGTTAAGACGACTGACAACCCCCATCGCGTATATGACCGCGCTTCCTGTGGACGCCTTTCGCGATTCGGTTGCGGGACAGAGCAGCTCCTTTGTGTCTGTCTCCGGGCCGGATTACACGTACTACATGTGCGACGACACGGATGTCTACGATGGCCCGAATACGAAAGGCAAACCGACCCGCCCTGCCGACGAACTCAAGACATTCGATTGGTTTATGATTAGTCCAGGACCCTCTCCGGGAAAGGTCTGGACTTTTTACAACCTCAGCAACGGGCTGAAATCCGAGGGGTACATTTACTGTTCCAACAGCAAAGAAGAGTTGAATACCGGTGGCAGCTATAGTACCCGGTAGAGTTTCTGTTCTCACACCGGCGGGGCGGAGATGCGGACGGTTTCGCCGGACTGTGCCGAGCGATGGGCCGCCTCCAAAACTGCGGTCGAACGCCAGCCTTCGTACGCGGTGACGTACGGTTCACGATCCTCTACCAGCGCGTCTATAAAACTATTGATGCAGGATGGAAACGCGCCCACCCATTGGTCGTAAACCTGATAATTGAGTAATGAACGCGGCCAGGCTATCCCTTGGGGGGTAGACATTTCAATGGCTTCCATTTTCCGGTCCAGGTGAAAATGCCCATGCTCGCCGACTACCTCCATGAATGAGTCCGGCATGGCCGGGTGGGATTCCGGGTAAATCCAGGTGGACTCGAAGGTCGCAAAAGCCCCGCCCGCATAGCGCACCATCGCCTGCATGGCATCGTACGTATCCCACCCCATTTTTTCTTTCAGTACACGTTTGACAGCGAACGCCTTGACCTCAAGCGGGTCCCGGTCGAACCACCAGGTCATCAGGTCGATATCATGACAGGAGAGGAACCACATCGGGGAGCTGTCTTTCGCCCAGGGGATCATCTTCGTGGGGACGGTGATCGGGTTGTTTTTGCGGGCATAGCCCATCAGGCACTCGCCGATTTTCCCCTCGCGGATCATGCGGAATGTGGCGTGGTACGGCGCAAGCCAGCGATGGTTGAACGAGACCTGGAGTTTGAGTCCGGTTGCGCGGACTTTTCGGACCATCGCGGCCGCCTCGGATTCGCTGGTCGCCAGCGGTTTTTCCACATGGACATGGACCCCGGCATCCAGGCAGGTCATCACCGGATCGAAGTGCGCCCAGTCCGGCGTGGCGATGTACACGGCATCGGGTTTCTGCTCGGCGAGCATTTTATGGTAGTCGGAATAGGTGTCTTTGATCCCGTATTCCTGTTTCGCGTAGTTACGGTTGTTTTCATCCAGGCAGGCGATAGCCGTAAGCGTAACCTGCGGATTGCGCAGCAGGACCTGGGCCACGCATTTCCCCATGATCCCCAGGCCGATGATGTTTACTTTAAGCGACATGAAATCCTGCCTTTTTTGCCAACAGCGACGGATCAATTCTAGCCAGTTTTGGACTCTTTTAAATCTGAATTCTTCGTTGAACTATATGCCTGGAAAACCTTTTGATGGGACAGTTTTACCATCTGCATAAATCGCTGTTTTTGGTCTTCGGAAAGATCAGAGCGAAGGATTCGCAACAACAGGTCCTTGGTATAAAGATAGGCCGTGTACATACCCGTAATGCGCTGCTCTTCATTCAACAGCCCCAAAAAAGTCTTTGCCCGCAGCTTCTTTTCAAGATTGAAGCGTTGTTCCACTTCCCGGAAGGAGCGGGCGAATCTATCTTCAACCATCTACAGCCCCATTTCCTTTGACGAGTCTCGGACATTCTTTCCCAATTCTTCGATTCTGTGCCCGAAATCGGAGTCAATGGTCTCCATTAGATTAGAGAAGTCTTCCCT
>JAKPRU010001089.1 GCA_029557025.1 Candidatus Omnitrophota bacterium
TCCAATTCAAAACTCACCTCAGAATTGTTTCGAATTTGACAAATCCCCCTGCCGCCCGCAGAGAGATTGACGGAAGGATTGAGCACATTGATAGAGGCATCGAAAATCGGCTTGAGATATTGTTCTTCCCCGATCAGCATCCCCAAGGCGTAGACCACAGTTCTGCGGGCGAACAGGGCCTCCTTAATGGCCTCCGGTGATCGCTCTTTCGCCAGGACAAGCGTCATCGGTCGTTTCTCTTCCACGCCCGGAATGGAATACATCCCTATCGGGTCGTGGATATCCGAGTCCCCCATCATGGTCAGTTTTTTCTCCCGGCACCATTGTTGAGATTCCGGGTAATAGGTTCTTCCGTTGACAACCTCGATACCGTACATCCAGCCTTTCTCCAAGATCGTGGTGTGTTCGGGAAACCACTCGGAGATTCCTTTCGGATGAGAGAATGACGGATGATTCCAGAACACAAATGCGCCCTGATCAATGGCGGCCTTGATCGCATCCAGATACTCTTTCGTATCCAGCGGATTGGCATCCTTGATAAAAATGGCATTGAAATGTCCCGGAGGCAGGCTACGGGTGATCTCAGCCCCACGGATAAGGATCACTCCCAGAGCCTGTGCCTGCGGTTCCGCCAGTTCATAAGAACGGTTGTGGTCGGTCGATACATCTTTTTTGTGTGGCTGGTATTCAATATGATCTGTGATGGCAATGGCATCCAGTCCATCCCGCCAGGCTTCCTCGACCCGGACGGTCGGCCAGACATCGCCATCCGAGAAGACGGTGTGTGTGTGGAAATCACACTTGAGTATCGTGTATTCCGGAATGTTCGGTATCTTCACCTCTGTGCGAACCTCTGCCCGGACCGGTCCAGCAAAGGTGAAGAAGAGAGTGACGGAGATGAAGACCACCAGCGAAGAAAAGCAGTAAGATCGCGATCGAGACATTTTGACACCCTTTGTTGCAGAAGAAACTCGCCTTATTGTGTATTGAGCAAGCATACTATATTTCCGGGTGATTCTGCAAGAAATTGATGCAAGAGGGGAAAGAGGATGGAACAGACAGGACCGATGCAGGGATGCCTGTGCCACCCGGAAAACTCCTTGCCCCAACAATCCGCCATCTACAATCAGGCCGGGTCCCAGCGGTCGATTACGCCGCCTGCGAAAATGATATCTCCATGATAAAGGACCAGAGCCTGACCGGGGGCGACACCCCACTGCGGTTCGGCGAACTCCACAGCGAATGTTTCCCCCGTTGCTTGAATCACTGTGCAGGGTGCGGCGGTGTGGCGGGATCGGATCTTGGCCTGGCCGTCGGTTCCCTGTACAAGAGGGGCAAAGAAATTTGCCTCGACGGCATAGACCCTGCGTGCAAGCAGCTCCTCATACCTGCCGACAAGCACCTGATTTCTCGCTGCATCCAGCGCCCGGACATAATACGGCCCGCCTGCCAATCCCAGCCCTTTCCGCTGTCCTACAGTGTAATGCACAATCCCCCG
>JAKPRU010001129.1 GCA_029557025.1 Candidatus Omnitrophota bacterium
CGCGCAAGTGTGTTCCGATGGATGGATACAGAGGGACTGTCCGGAGTACCCACAACATTTAATTATCCGTACCAACCGGATGTGACCGATGTGCTCATGAGTGCGTACTTCTCGTATGTGATTGAACAACATTTTACCCGGAGTATTCTCGATACTTTCGGGTTGACCGGGAACGCAGCACGGTTTCTCTCGGAGCGTAGGTCATGCAGTGACGATCTTGCCGGAGCGGATTCTGTTGCGCGACAAGGGAGCAATATTCGCCCGATCGATGACGAAGTTGCTACGGTTGGCGGTATCTACCCTCTTCAAACACTGTACCGGTTTTGTACAAGTAACTTTGAGGGATTGGGGACGATTGTTCGTTCGGTGTTTGTTTTTCGTGCGATTACAAGCGGATTTTCATTTGCGGCAGTGCTCCTGCGTCGGCTGGTACTACGGAAAGAAGAGCTGATTATCGTTTCGAAGGTGACCCGGGATCTTGAGTTCAGGGGGTATTTGCTGTGAGAAATATTTTTGTCGGACAGTCGGCCCTGCGGATTTCCGGCAGGACGGGAACCGCGCTCACCGATGTGATGGCGTGTGAAATACGGTACCGGAAGCCGGATGGAGTATCCGGGGGATGGGAAGGGTTTGTGAGTGACGAGACCCGGGGGGTGGTTTCGTATGATGTGCTGGGTGATGAGCTGGATATGCCCGGATGGTGGACGTTCTGGGTGTATGTGCAATTTGACGATGAACGGGTTGCGTTCGGAGATGCGGTGAAGGTGTTTGTCCGGGCTGAAGGAACGTAAGGGCGGGAAAGGAGCTCATGGGAAAAAGGAAGAAACGGGCCCGATCCTGGGGCTGGCAGGCAAAACGGCTACTCGAGTTCGCACAGTATGAGCGAGATGAGGCGCAATTCTATGAAGGGTATTACGAGAAAACCACCCAGAAAGTTCCGATGCGGATTCTTTCGGTGATGGTATTTTTCCTGAAGGAAGAGTATCGGAGCAAACCGGGGTCGCTCATTACGGTCTATCGGGTGAGCCGGGAGCAGGAAGGATTCTGTCCCTTCGATGTACGGTTTGAGAAGTATTATCAGGCATTGCTGGAACGGGGGTACCGGTGAGCGATGAAGATGCCGAGCTGGCGATTCAGTATGACGCA
>JAKPRU010001135.1 GCA_029557025.1 Candidatus Omnitrophota bacterium
TATAAGAGACGGTAAACCGTGCGCCGCAAACCTCCTCGAAGATGTCGTATATCTTCTCACGTTCCCGGAACGTATAGAGGAACACGGTGACCGCTCCGATGTCGAGCGCGGCGGTGCCCAGCCAGAGAAGATGGGAAGAGATACGGGCCAGTTCGCAAAGGATCACGCGCAGGTATTGCGCGCGGGGGGTACACTCCACATCCAGCAGTTTTTCCACGGCCAGGCAGTAAGCCGTGTTGTTGCTCATCGGCGAAAGGTAATCCAGCCGATCGGTGTACGGAATAAAGCGGTGGTATCCTTTTTCTTCCGCCAGCTTTTCCATCCCGCGATGCAGATAACCGACATCGGGAATACATCGAACCACAGTCTCCCCATCCAATTGGAGTACAAGACGAAGCACGCCGTGCGTGCTGGGGTGCTGCGGCCCCATGTTCAGCACCATTCTTTCATGGCCTTCGGGGCTTTCTTTGAGGGCCTTGGTAATGCTGGAGTCAGCTTGAAAATCAAGACGGTAAGGCATGGTCAGAACTCACTCGTCGGCCAAGCGTTTGCCCAGGTAGTCGTAGCATTCCTCTTCCGCGGTCTCGTAGTCTCTTCGCAACGGATGCCCCACCCAGTCCTGGGGCAGCATAATCCGGCGCAAATCCGGGTGATTTCGGAACACCACACCCAACAGGTCCCAGCATTCCCGTTCATGCCAGTTGGCGGAAAGCCAGATATCGCAGACCGTATCGATGGAAGGCGGATCACCCAGGGCGGCGGCCCGCAAACGGACCCGATGGCGCCGAGCGGTTGAAAAAAGGTTGTAAACCATAACAAAGCGGGGTTCCTGTCCGAGGAGATCGACCGCGGTCAGATCGCTGAGAAAATCAAACTGCCAATCGGGATGATCGCGGAGAAAAACACACAGGGATCGAATCCGCACCGGATCGACAACCAGGGTCAACTCTCCGTGTGCTTCATACCATTTCTGCAAGGCGCCGGGGAAATTCGTTTCCAGAAGTTGGACAATCCGATCTCTTACAGCGGGGTGGATGGCTTTTCTCGGCATGAGCAGACCTAAGCGACTTCCGTCTCAGGCGAATTGCCCGACGGATTCAATTTCATCTTCTCGATTTTTTTCTGGAGTTGGACAATTCCATAGAGCAGCGCCTCCGGGCGCGGCGGACATCCGGGGATATACACATCTACCGGAAGGACCTCATCAATCCCCTGGACCACACTGTACACGTTGAACATACCACCGGAACAGGTGCAGGCCCCCATGGCAATCACCCACTTCGGCTCGGACATCTGGTCGTACAACTTCCGAACCACCGGGGCCATTTTTTTTGTCATTGTGCCTGCCACGATCATCAGGTCTGCCTGGCGGGGAGAGGGGCGAAACACCTCGGTGCCCATACGCGCCATATCGTACCGTGAGGCCCCTGTGGCCATCATCTCAATGGCGCAACAGGACAATCCAAGCGTCAACGGCCACAAAGAGTTCTTACGTGCCCAGTTGATGACTGTATCCATCGTGGTCAGAAGAACATTTTCGCCCAGCGCTTGGGCGATTTCATGCTCCAGCCCCATCAGGAATCCTCCTTGCGAACCAACGGCCGGCGTTCGCTTACCTCCGGTCCCCAGTCCAGGATCCCCGTTCTCCAGTCATAGGCCAATCCCAAAACCAGGATGGCCAGAAACAATCCCATGGACGCCAGGCCGAACAGTCCTAAATCGCGAAAGATCACGGCCCAGGGATATAGAAAGATAATCTCAATATCGAATATGACAAAAACCATGGCAACCAGAAAGAACTTAACCGGGAATCTCTCATGGGCATCCCCGACCGGAGGCATTCCGCACTCATAAGGCTCCAGTTTCGTTTCGGAGGGTTTTCGGATTCCAAAAAGAAAGGAAAGCGCGATGGTCCCCACGGCGAAAAGCGCCGCAATCACAGCAAGAATCAGAACCGGCAGATAAGCATCCAACAATGCCATGAACACTCTCCTGTCGTACAGGACAATTTTGAAGGAAACATAACTGAACCATCTCCAACCCTCAAGGGCGCATTCTCGACAAAGCATGTAGACCTATGTGGGTGTCACCACACGGTGATTGTGTCAAGGTGTTTGCACAGTGAATCTGTCACCTCCGGATTCCGACTTGACAGAGCCAGTTCTCTTCCTTACTTTGAGTCGCCTTGACCAGCGTATCCGGTCGCATCGGGAATTCGGTGCATTTTTACTGTGCCGAGGATCAAAACATTATGGCGAAAAAAGTGATGATCGATCCCATCACGAGGATTGAGGGCCATCTGTCTATTCGTTTGGAAATTGATGCGAATCGTGTAACGGATGCGTATAGTGCCGGTGAGATGTTTCGCGGATTCGAGATAATTCTGTGCGGACGCGACCCACTGGACGCCCAACAGATCACACAAAGAATCTGCGGAGTCTGCCCTGTCTCGCACGGAACGGCATCCGTTCTGGCCCAAGATATGGCTTATGGTGTGACTATCCCGAAAAATGGTCGGTTGGCTCGAAACCTGATTCTGGGGGCCAACTATATTCAATCTCATATCATTCATTTCTACCAGCTTTCGGCGCTGGATTTTGTGGACATTGAGGCGATCACTCAATACCAGGGGAGCGATCCATTGCTGTGCGACATGAAAGCCTGGGTGCAGTCGCAGACCTCCGCGAATGTAGTTTATCCCGCCGCACCGTTTCTCCCGCGATATGCGGGGCGATACCTGGAAGATCCCCAGGCGAATGTCCTGGCCGTAAAGAATTACCTTCAGGCCCTGGAGATGCGCGCTCTTGCTCATCAAATGGCCGCGATCTTCGGTGGGAAAATCCCCCATGTTCCCACCCTGGTTCCGGGCGGAGTCACAGAACGGGTAACAGTGCGGCAGATTATTGAATACCAATCGAAATTGAGAAAACTGCAAACATTTATCAATCAATGCTACCTGCCGGATGTTGTCGCGGTGGCTTCCGCTTTCCCGGAGTATTTCCAGATCGGTAAAGGGTGCGGCCATTTTCTAGTTTATGGAGTTTTCCCGAATTCCGACGGTTCGCAGTCCACGTTTTTTCCATCCGGTGTTCTTACAAACACGGATCTTCAGTCGTTCGATCACAGGAAGGTCACAGAGGATATCCGGTATTCGCTGTTCTCCTCGGCGTCGGGTTTGACTCCGTCCGATGGGGAGACGGTTCCTGCTCCGGGGAAAAGCGGGGCCTATTCCTGGGTTAAGGCCCCACGGTATGGGGGCCTTCCCATGGAAGTCGGACCGCTTGCCAGGATGCTTGTGGCCTACCGGAAAGGCGATCCACCGCAAGTCAAGGAAGAAATCGACCGTCTGTTGAGTCGGTTGGGGCAAGAACCGGATGCCCTTGTATCCACAATGGGCCGTCATGCCGCCCGAGCCGTTGAATGTAAAATCGTTGCCGACCAGTGTGAACAATGGGTAGGAGAGCTTGTGCCGGATCAACCGACATTCCAGGATTTTGAGATTCCCGAATCGGCCGGCGGATACGGTCTGACGGAAGCGCCACGGGGCGCATTGGGCCATTGGATTACCATCGAGAACCGCAAGATCGCACGATATCAATGTGTTGTGCCCACCTCCTGGAATTGTTCGCCAAGGGATGACCGGGACGTTCCCGGTCCCATGGAGCAAGCTCTTGTCGGGACACCCATCCAGGATGAGAACAACCCGATTGAAGCCACACGAGTAGTTCGCTCATTTGATCCGTGCCTGGCCTGCGCCGTTCACTAATGATGGAGAAACGTCCCATGTCGAAACTCAGCCGACGCGAATTTTTAAGTATCAGCACGAAACTGTGCGCCATGATGGGCCTTGGGGCCGGTGCCGTTCCCCAGATGGCCGAAGCGCTCGGGCAGCTGGCCGCCGGGAATCCGCCGGTCCTGTGGCTGCAAGGGCTGAGCTGTTCCGGCTGTTCCGTGTCGTTTCTCAACTCGGAGGATCCCGGTCCCGCCGAGATTCTCACAAAGTTCATTTCTCTGATGTTCCATTCGACCCTTTCCACTGCGACTGGCGATACCGCAATGAAGATAGTCCAGGAAACCACGCAACGAGGCGAATTTTTTCTGGTGGTCGAGGGATCTATCCCTGCCGGGATGCCCGAGGCCTGCCTGATGGGCCATGAACCGGTTTCGGCGCTGGTTTCTCGTGCCGCTCGAAAAGCGCAGATAGTAATCGCCATCGGTTCATGTGCGGCGTTCGGAGGAATCCCTGCCGCCGACAACAACCCCACGGGTGCGATCAGTGTTCCCGCATTCTTGAAAAATGAAGGGATTACTGTTCCGACGATTGTTCTCCCCGGATGCCCCTGTCATCCCGATTGGTTCGTCGGCACACTGGCGCACGTTTTGAAATTCGGCGGTCCCGAGCTGGATGATCTCGGACGTCCGAAGGTGTTCTTCGGCAAGATTGTCCATGAACAATGCCCCCGTTTTACCGACTACGAACGGGAAAAATTTGCCAGGACTTTTTCACAGGATGGGTGCCTGTTCAAACTGGGATGTCTCGGCCCGAACACGCGTGCGGATTGCACATTACGATACTGGAACTCCCGCACCAATACCTGTATCAAGGCCGGATCGCCCTGCATCGGTTGTGCTTCGGAGTCTTTCGCAAAAAAGGCCGATTTCCCGTTCTTCACGAAAACCGTTGGGGCTTCGCTGCCAAACAAATAATTCCCGCCCTCATACCCACGCCGACCTGTTCTCTGTCTCCCTCAGAGGAGAACCTCGTTCTGTCTGTCTATCGTGATAATGAAACATGCGCGGGAACCCTGGAGGCGGCAAACACCATCGAAAGGGCAAGAACGGCAGCCCCGACAAAAAGCGTCTCATGCCCCGCCGCAGTCCAGAGACTTCCGGCAAAGATGGGGATGGTCATCGAGGCGATATGGTTGACCGATACCGCCGTGGACAGGCAGCCGGAAAGATCGCTGCGATCCCGCACGATCCGCGCCAGGTAAGTGGTCCGCGCAACATCCACGTAAAAAAGCAGCTGATCCAGAAGAAAACAGGCCAGCGAAACCGGAAGGCACCAGGCAACAATCGGAATGTGATCGGCAAATGCATACCCCAGGCAAACAAAAATAAGGAGCATCGAATCCACCATCAGCACCAGGCGCTCGCCAAAGCGGTCGATGGCCCAGCCCACCAGGGGTCTCGCCGCCAGCGCGAGAATGTGCCCCACAATCGTCAGAATCGCAAAGGTCTCCACACCCCTGCCATAAACCTGGATCAATACCCAGGGACCAAAGGTCAGGAAAATCTGTTTCCGCGCTCCGAATAGAAACTCCAGCACATAATACAGACCATATTGTCTCCGAAAAACAATCCGGGATCGTCGGGCAGCAAACTGCGTCTCCTCGGAAAGGAACAGCAATACGAGGGCAGCCAGCAGATTAGCCGTGGATGCAACCGCAAACATCATAAAATACCCATCCGCGCGGGTCGCAAGAAAACGAGTAGTCACCCCACCCAGAATGATCCCCGCCACCTCAAAACTGCCGGTCATCCCCAGAACTCGGCCACGGTTCTCCTCCCGGCTGCACACCAAAATCAGGGCGGATTTCGCCGGGAAATACAGATGGTCCCCTACAGACCAGATCATCATGAATAGAATCAGAAAAGAAAACACCGATCCCACCGAGACCATCATCAGCTGCCCGAACGCCGCAATGGACAATGCCAGGATGGCCATCCGTCGATCCGACAGGAAGAAAAACAGGCTGGCCGTAACACTGGTCATAAATCCCGGAAACTCGCGGGGCAATTCCAGCCAGCCGCGTGTATCCGGGTTGAGACGATAGCTGTCGTTCAGGAAATTATTGAATGCCGACATCGCAACCCCACTCGCCACTCCGTAAAGCAAGATCGAGAGCGTGGTCAGGGCAAGCCTTTTGAACGAAGGGGTCATCTAATACTCAAATCATCAAGAAAAAAGTCCATGTAAGTTGCTTTTGATGGTACACGCGATACATTCTGCGCGCGATGGAAGACCGCAATCCATAAGCGGCCCGCCTGCCATTTCCCGGCAG
>JAKPRU010000022.1 GCA_029557025.1 Candidatus Omnitrophota bacterium
AGGTAGAGGAAGCGCAGCAGAAAATTGTCGCGATCATCCGCCGTCTGGAAGATGCCGGAGAAATCATTATCTCCCGTGGCGGCGAAGAGGACATGATGGTGTGAGAGAATTAAGAATTCAAAAATAAAATAAACAAAAAAAACGGAAATATAAAGAATAAGAAAAGAGAAGATGAATAGTAGGACAGGCCTCCGTGCCTGTCATTGCCAACCGTCAGGCAGGGACACCTGACCTACTGGGTCGCCAAAACTTGAACGAAAGGTGCATCGCGTGAAGATATTTCTGGCATCGCCTTTGGGTTTTATGGAAAGTTCCAGGCCGTTTATCTCAAGACTTGTGAATGTATTGGAAAAAGGGGGGCATACCGTTCTGGACCCCTGGGACCTGGCGGAGCCGTTTAGCGAGGAACAGGAGAGTGCCCGGCACATTTCAGATGAGAAAACTCGCCGAGAGCAATTTCATCGAATCAGCATGGCCATCGCCGGGCAGAATCATCAACTCCTGAAGGAGGCGGACGGCATCCTGGCGGTCCTGGACGGTTCCGATGTCGATTCGGGAACGGCAAGTGAAATCGGTTGCGCGTTCGGAATCGGTGGTAAAATAATCAACGGGTATCGGAACGATTTCCGTCGCGCCGGGGAGAACGATGGATGCCTTGTCAACTTGCAGGTCCAGTACTGGATCGAGCAGTCCGGCGGACAGATTTATACGAGTCTGGAGGCCCTTCGGGATTGTCGATGGGCGTAGTTCGATCAGGCAGAATGGAAGATACGCGAGATGTCGAGAGTTATTAAAGCGCCGAATGTACGGGAAGCGCGCCCGATGAGCATCGTCAACCGGGAGATGGTGCTTCGGTATGTAGAGGATGAAGCACAGCAGATCCGCGAGCAGGCGGAGGTGGAGGCCCAGGACATGATCTCCTCCGCGCAGGTCCAGGTCGATGAAATCCTTGCCGAGGCCCGGGCGCAGGCGGAAGGAATCCTTGCCGAGGCGCAGGCGCAGGCGGAGGGAATCCGTGAATCGGCTCGCGAAGAGGGAATGCAGAAGGGCGACGCGGCCGGCCGCAAGCAGGTTCGAACCGAAGTTGCCGGTCTCATGGCGGACTTGGCGAACATGCTCAAAGAAGGCCGGCAGACCCTGGAGGACATGATCGTCCGACAAGAAAGAGAAATCCGCCGTCTCGTCGCCCAGATCGCCTCTAAAGTCGTGCAACAGATCGTCGATGAGGACCATGAAACCGTGGCGCGAATCGCGCGGGAATGTATCCGACTGACCGGCGATCGGCAGACCCTCACGATTCTGATTCACCCGGAGGATCACGAGATTATCGAGCAGTATTGCCCGGAATATCGAGTCGCATTCGACAATCTGGAGAAAATCGAAATTCGCGACGATCTCCGTGTTCCCCGTGGCGGAGTAATCATTGAAACCGGCAGCGGCGGAGTGGATGGGAGGATTCACCGGCAGCTCGGGTATATCCGGGAAACACTGGTGCCGGAGGAACCCGGGGAAATAGAAGAACAGACGTTAGAAGATATCCCGGAACCGGAGGAATAATGTTCGAGGCACATCCGGTAGCGTGGCAGAACCTTGAGAGCAGCGTGGCCGATCTACATGCGATCCGGCTTCGCGGCCGGATTGAAGAAGTGGTCGGCCTGTTGACGCTTTCGAGAGGACCGGGTGGCTCCATCGGGGATCTGGTTTTCATCTATCCGGGCGGGGACCATGCGCCCATTCCTGCGGAGATTGTCGGATTCCGATCCGGGCGTGTCATTCTGATGCCCCTGGGACCCGCGCTTGGTGTATATCCCGGCGCGGAGGTGATCTCGACCGGCGCGCCGATGCGGATCCGCTGCGGGTCGGAAATGCTGGGGCGTGTGATCGACGGAATGGGGCATCCCATCGACGGGAAAGGAACGATGCTCACGGATGAATGGCGGTCCATCATCGCCCGACCGCCCAGCGCCATCGCACGAAGACGAATCACAACGCCGCTGGCGACCGGGATCAAAGCGCTCGATGGATTTCTCACATGGGGGCGCGGTCAGAGAATCGGTGTGTTCTCCGGCAGCGGTGTCGGCAAAAGCACGCTGATGGGCATGATCGCCCGAAACACGGAGGCCGAAGTGAATGTCATCGGCCTGATCGGCGAGCGTGGCCGCGAGGTGCGCGAATTCCTGGAAAAGGACCTCGGCGAAGACGGATTAAAGCGCAGTGTCGTTATTGTGGTAACTTCGGATAATCCGGCGCTGCTTCGGGTAAAGGGAGCTTTCGCGGCGATTACGGTCGCCGAGTATTTCCGCGACCAGGGCAAGGATGTCATGTTCATGATGGATTCAGTAACGCGCCTGGCAATGGCTCAACGTGAGGTGGGCCTTGCCGCAGGCGAACCGCCGACAACACGTGGCTATACACCCTCGGTATTCGCGATGCTTCCGGGTTTCCTGGAACGCGCGGGAACGAGTATCGGCGAGGGGTCTATTACGGGTCTGTTTACCGTGCTGGTCGAAGGCGATGATATGAACGAGCCGGTGGCGGATGCCGTACGCGGTATTCTGGACGGTCATGTCGTCCTGACTCGAAAGCTGGCGACACGCAGCCATTATCCGGCCATCGACGTGCAACAAAGCATCAGCCGTCTCATGGTCGATATTGTCCCCGATGACCATAACATGGCTGCCCGTCGACTCGTTCAGGTTCTTTCCGTCTATCGCGATTCGGAAGATCTCATCAACATCGGCGCGTACCAGAAGGGTTCCAGTCCGGAGATCGACTTGTCCATCCAAATGATTGGGCCGATTGAGGAATTCCTGCGCCAGGGTATTCGGGAGCAAGTCTCTTATCCGGAAGTGGTGCAGCAGGTCAAGCTCCTGGCGGCAAAGGCCGGGTTAAAATGACCCCGAAGCGGGAAGGATGAACCATGCGTGCATTCCGGTATCGCCTGGCCTCTTACCAGCGCATCAAGCGCCACAAGATCGAGGAGACAGAACGGGAAATCGCACGACTTGAAGGCGAGGTTCAGAAACGGTTTCGCCAGATCGAGGAAGGCCGGAGAAGGCTCGCGGAATATCAGCGCTTTTTTATGGAGGAAGTTCCGGAAATCCATTCCCCGGAAATTGAGGCAACCGAGGCGGCATTTCGGGGATATACATTCCTTGAGGAGGCACGGCGGTTTCGAGAAATTGAGGACCTGCGCCGAAAACAGGAGAAGAAACGAAAAGAGCTGGTGACGCTATATCAGGAGGAAAAAATGCTGGAACGCCTGAAAGATCGTCAGTACGAAGCCTGGCAGAAAGAGGAGCAGCGACAGGATATCTACCTGCTCGATGAGATGGGGGGGCAAGCGCATTTGCGGAAACAAAAACCCTCTGGCGGAGCCATGCTGGTCATCCTCGGTCTCGTGGCCCTGATCGGCGCGGCAGGCGGGATCCTGATAGCGTTGGGGAAACATCATACCATTCTCCAGCGGTTCGGACTGGAAAAACCGGTTACGGTCGCCTCGGCAACCGCTGAAATCGCCGTAGCGCCTTCCGCTCCCGGTCAATATGATATTAAAGACCTCTACGGGGACTTAGATCGTCCCGCAAACGAAGTACTGAACCAGATGATGGAAATGAGCCAGACGCTGCGGCAGCGTCGGCAGGAGGCCCGCGAGGAACAGGCACGGCTCGAAGCTGAGCGGAAAGCGCTGGAAGAAAGCGAAAAACAACTGGCGGACCGTCTCGGCACTCTGGAATCGAAAATTAACGAACTCAAACGGCTACAGGAAGAGGAACGGGAACGACTGGCCGGTATGCACATGCAGCGCGTGACCGAGATATCCGGGGCGCTTCAGCGCATGAAACCCAAAGGCGCGGCGGATCTGCTGACCGAAATGTGGAAAATCGATCCGGCGGAGGACCCCGATGCCAGAGACATTGTCCTGGATGTCTTTCGCAGCATCCCCTCCGCAAAACGAAACAAGATACTCGACGCCCTGGTAAAAAGCAGCAAAACCGAAGCCGCGGATATGGTACTGAAATTCGTCCAAATCGAACCGGTTGCAACTCCGGCTTCTGTCGCTTCTACCACATCGACCGTATCCACGGCGGCCGCGCCGGTTCCCACATCCGCCACCGAGCCGGCGACACAGTAGAGATTGTCCAGGGGGCACAAAGGTACTTAAGAACTTCTCCCCCAAGTTTGGGGGAGATAAAGAGGGGGTTGAATCTGCCATATCCAAAATCTACTTCCCATCCCTCGGCTGCAAGTAATAATCCAACTGATCCTCCACGCTCAATCCCGACGGAATTGCCGCCCGCGCGGGAGAAGTCTCCTCGAATCGTCGAAGCATCTCCCGCTGAAATTTGTCTACTGTCTCGCGATATTCCGGACGGTCTGCCAAGTTGATGAACTCATTCGGATCGTTGAGAATATCGAACAGTATCCGCATCCTGCCCGGTAACGGCCGCCCCGTTTTGTAGCCGTCCTGCCTCTCGCGTTTCCCCGTTATATAGACAAATTTGTAACGCTGGGTCCGCACCATGGCTTCTTCATTTTCGAGATATTCACTGAACACAACATCGCGGATATCCGACTCGGTTCCTTCGATTAACGGCAACAGGCTTTTCCCCTCTACAATATCAGGAACGGGAACGGCGCACACCTCCGCGATAGTCGGAAAAATATCAATAAACTCCGCCAAAGAATCCACAACACTGCTCTCCGAAGCACCGGGTAGGCGAACAATCAGCGGCGCGCGTACCGCTTGGTCGTACGAACAATGTTTCTCGAATCGCCCATGATGCCCCAGGTTGTAGCCGTGGTCGCCGATATAAATGACCAGTGTATTCTTATCCAGCCCCGTTTCTTTCAGTGTTTCCAGAACCAGACCGACGTTTTTGTCCATGTAGGCCACCGAGGTATAATTGGAAGCGATAATGTGCTGTTTTTCGGAGCGGGTCAAATCGCGAAATATCTCCGGGATTTGCCAATCATCCTCTGGACCGGCTTCGGGCACATCAAAAGAGGCCGGTTCGTACATTCCCCGGTACTCGATGGGGAAATGAAACGGCGAATGTGGTTCATAAAAGCTGGTAATCAGGAAGAACGGTTGATCTCGACTCTGTCGGAGATATTCCTGCGCTTTGCGGGCAAACCATGTACCCGGCATATCCTCATCGTACGCGCCGAACGGCAGGTATGATCCGTTCAGCCAGATCGCCGCCGGATCTTTAAACGGTCTCCACGGCGGAAGTACCTCGATATTATCCGGCAGGGGCCGCGCGGGATGCAGCTGTTGATACGCCCGATGCTCGGCGAGATCCAGCCGGAAATCGAAACCATGGCGAAGGTCGCTGTTGAAGTGCATTTTGCCGATAGCGGCGGTGGTGTAGCCGTACGGTTTGAGTAACTCCGCAAGGGTAGTCGTTTCCGCCGGGAGCGCCGTCGCCAGTTGAGTCACTCCAATCGAATGCGGCAGTCGCCCTGTGAGAAACGACTGCCGCGATGCGGTACACATGGGGCAGTTCACAAAAGCGTTTGTGAACCGCACTCCGCTTCCCGCCAGATTATCCAGGTTGGGAGTCCTGGCCCGATCATTCCCATACGCACCGCATACATAAGCCGCGTGATCGTCACTGATTAAGAACAGCACATTCGCCGGTGTTGCCCTCTCCCCGATGCCGAATGCGCCCCCGCCTGTCGCCGCACAGGCCACCGCGGCTAATCCTGTCTTTTGAATGAACTCTCGCCGGTCGATCTCTCGTGCCATCAAGGGAACCTCCTTATCGCACGTTCAATTCCTCCGGCATATCATACCCGTTTACCTCGGGATTGTAATACTCGTATATCTTCGACTCGGGTGTTTTGGCCGTGATCATCAGACGCGCTTTCATGGGGATTTCAAGGCTCAATTCCTGGTTGTTGTCCAGATAGCGAAGATAAATCGTCGCCTGTCTTCCGGTAAGCGTATACCTCGCGATTTTCCCGGCTTTCACCGCACCATCCAGCGCGTCGCGCTCCACCTGGAATCCCGGCGGGATGCCCAAATCGAGGATCACCATCTCCGCTCGCTGTGGGGTATTGTTTCGCGCAGTAACTTTACAGGTAACCGTCTCGTTCCGCTCCAGCTGGGTACGGTCATAATTCACTGCGATAGACAACGGTTCAACCTTTTCCCCTTTACCCCATGGCACGAAATAGGAGCCGACGATCTGGTAAAGAATGCTTCCGTCGCCTTTCAGTTCCAGTTCCACTTGATGATTCCCCGCATTCTCGATCGTTCCGAGATTGACCAGGCGGACAACATCGCAGTTCTCCGGCGTGATCTTGATTTCGTTGGCGCTCTTGCCGTCCACCTTTACAACGACCGTGCCTTCCATTTCCTCGGTGGCGTTGCCGAGCGAGAGGATCATAGCTTTCAGCGCCAGCACCGTGGCGTGAGTCGAATGCCAGGTTCCGTTTGGGTCCTTCTGTTGAATCAGGTAGTTGAGCGCCTTGCCGACCTCCTGCGGATAGCCGCCCTGTTTAATCATCGCGATGGCGACTAGCGCCGTGGTCTCAATCGTGGCGACCTCGCCATGCGCAAAGGACAGGCTCGCTTCGGACGGCCACTTGATGGTGTCGCGGGTTTCGACAGCCTGTGCCTTCAGACGCTTCAGCAGATCGTCTAACTCCGCGCTTTTCGGATCGGATGCTGCAAACGCATTCGCCATCATCGCCATCGTGTAGGAATCTTTAGCGTTGGCTGCCTCTTTCTTGAGGTACGCAAGGGCATTGACCAGTTTGTCCCTGCGACGGTAGGCCTCCTCTGTCCCCCAGTTTATATGCACATTTTCCGGTTCCTTGTATCGGTAGCCGCTTTCCGCCATTGCCCAAGTAATGAACGCGGTAACCAGCAACGGATTGTTCTGTATGTTCTGCCACATTTCGCTATGGGAATAGGTTTTGTCCGGTTCCCAGGAACCGTCTTCTTTCTGCTGGCGGGCAAGCCATTGTTGTGTGCGCGGGATTAAGCGTTCGTCTATCGGGTAGACCTTGTTCATATCCGAGAATTCCAGCAGGCCGTATGCCGTAAGAACGCGAGTTGCCGGTGGATTGCCGAACACCTCAAATCCGCCGCCGTCGATCTCGAACGTCAAGAGGCGCTGGTAGCCGAGATTAATGTACTCCCGTGCCTTCATCTCGATTTCAGGCGTGACCTGCTCGGTCCGTTTCATGTAGTCGAGAACGAGAATGTTCGGGTAGGTAATGGAAGAAGTCTGCTCGAAGCAGCCGTTCGGCATCCGCAGAACGCTATCCAGTCCTTCGACAACCTGGCTGAAAATGCCCGGATAGACGCGAAGGAGGATCTTCGACGCTCCCGGCAGCGCAGCGGCCGGAAACTCCAGCGTGTGATTCACCTGGTCGGTGAGACGTCCGTTGACCGTCAGAAACTGTTCCTCACCGTTGGGACGGACCTCGATATCCCGCGCGACAGCATCTTCTTTCTCTTCGCTCCAGCCATATACGGTGATCCGATTCTTGCCCAGATCCTTCGCGCGGATACGGTACTCGACCTTGCCCACATCGTTCGCCGCAATTTCAACGGTTTTCTTTGTGGAGTCTTTCATCAGGTCGAACCATTTCGCTTCCTCCAGCTGAACCTGTACCGTCTGCGGACGTGGCAGGTAATTGTGAACCGCGACCGGGATGGTGACCTCATCGTCTTTGGTCAGCGCGATGGGGAGATCCAGGTCGATAAAGAACGGCTGGAATGATTTCATGTTGCTCTCGCCGCTGCCAAGTTTGCCCGCCTGCGAATTTGCCAGTGCCGTCATGCGCCAGGTGGTAATCGAATCCGCCATGTTCAGCGCGATCAGCCCCTTCCCGTTTTCATCCGTTACCATGGAGGGATTCGTGTACAGGAGTTCCGGGAAATAGCTGCGGACACGGATATCCTGGGGCTTCTGACGGAGGCTTGATGGTGCATGCAGCACCGAGCGGGCGGTAAGTGTTACAGCATCCTGTCCTTCGGAAATACTGAAGCCATAACCGAGAGTCGTGTCCTCAGGAACCTTCCCAGGGAGCACATGGATTCCCTTCCCAAAGCGATCGATAACGACTACCTCCTCCTGTGGAGCCCCGACATGGCCCAGACCCTCCAATTGGTCTGGCCGAACTTCGTCGACTGCAATTCCCGGCGCAAATCCGGTTCGGATCTCATCGCCGACTTGCCCGACTTTTGCCTTAACTTGGGCCCCTCGCCATAAACGATCAAAGGCAACTCCCTCCCGCGCTTGCGGCTGGCCAAATTCAACTCGTCCAACCTCCCATTTCGCCAGCCCTTTTCCCGGGGCGGGCGCCGCCTCCGTACCCATCCCGAGCATCTGCACCTGTTCACCTAGGAACACGGCCTCCCCGCCGGCCCGCCCTGCAAAGCGACGCCTGACGTTATATGGTTGAACGGGAGCCTGAATATCATCCGGTGTATCGAAAGTATGATCCGGCCCGGCGCTGCGGACCATTTCGTTCTGACCCTGCTGCGCGAGACGATACACGCCTCCCCACGGATCGACAAACATGCGGGCATCCGCCAGCTGCACACGCGGGTAAAGAATCGACTCCACCGGCCCTTCTTTCCGACTCTCCTTGTTGATTCCACTCAGCGCATTGGCTAGTTGAAGTACCGTTGTTCGCGCTGTGTTCAGAAACGTGTCGCCGGTAAACTCCCGAAGGCTGTACTGCAAGTCCACATCGTCCTTTGCGAGCGAGACAATAGCCGCCTTTTTCAGCCAGTCCCGGTCCTTCCGCACGCTGCGGACAAGTTCTCCAAAGGAGAAACCGTGGATCTCGTATTTCGGATCGAGCAGTTCCTTCTCGATGGTAAAGAATACTTTCGCCAAGCCCGGCTCTTTCTCCGCCAGCGCGAAGACACTCTCATCGACGACATCAATCCCCAGCGCTGCCGAGGTCCCCTTCCCCTCCGAGTCCGTAACCTGGACCGCAATCTGCGCCGGTTCGCCGGGAAGATATTCTTCCTTGTCCGGTTTCATGCTGATGGCAAGATCGTCCCGGCGGTTCACGACTACCTTCCGCGTATCGCCCGCCATTTCGCCGTTCGGAAGAATCCGGTAGCCGTGGATCGCCAGCGTGCCGAACAGGTTCTGGTCCAGGGAAATAGGAAGCGTGCCCTTCCCATCTTGAAGGTCAATCGATTTTGTCAGCGCCGTCTGGTCGTTCTTGATGACATCGACAAACACGGTTTCCCGCTCGATTTCCGGGCAGAGAATCTCTACCATCATGGTGTCCCCAACCTGGTAGGTCCCCGCATCCGTGCGGACCATCATCGGGTAGTTGGTCTTTGCAATCTCTAGCTGCCGCTCCAGTATTGCTTTATTTCCCTGGGTGTCTTTGGCCTGGATTGTGAAATCCACGCGGGACGAATCTTTCGGAATGTCGAAAACCACGGTAGCGAGTCCCTTAGCATCCGTCTGCGCCGTCTTCTCGGTCTTGCTGAGATTATCGCCGCTGAGGGATACCCGCAGTTCCGGCGTGGCCGCGCTGCCGTCCGGGTACGAGGCCACCAGGTAAAAGGCATTCTCTACTCCCGGCACAATTCTTCCGCTTTCGGGGATCAGTTCCACCTGGATCGGTGCCTCCGCCACGTGCGCGACATGGTATTTTTCTTCCTCATGGTCCGCGCCGTCGCGGACCTTGATCTGGAGGCGCACCATCGCCGTCCCCTTGAAACTGTCCTGAACGACCAGCTTTTCCGGGATAGTCATGGCAAATTCGCAGTTACCTTCCGCGTTCGTCTTCCCCTCGAATGTCTCGAACTCATTGAATCCGACATCGAAGCACGACGCGCTGATTTTTACGGTCCCATCGGTAATCGGCTTGCCGAAGAAATACGCACACTTAAGTGTGCCGGTGATTTTCTCGCCGGGCGTGTAGTAATCGCGGGTTGTCTCGACATCGATCTTAAATTTCGGAAGGACATACTGTTTGACTGTAACTACTTTCTGTTCCTTTTGCTCTTCAACAATCGCGGAGATTGTGTAAGCGCCTTCGTTGACCTCATCGGCGAGTTGAAACTCGGCGGAGACAATCCCATAGTTTGATGTATTGACTTTCTTCTTGAATACCTTGTTTCCTTTGCCGTCCGCGATCTCAAGCGTCATCGGCTTCTCGGAAACGGGTTTCCAGTCGGCGGCACGCAGGACGAGCGCGCGGACATGCATCAACTGACCCGGCTGGTAAACCGGCTTGTCGCTAGTCAGGTAGATCCGATCTTTCGCCACAACCGTTACATTCTTCCGAATCGTTTCCGATTTCTCGCCGGATTTTACCTGAACCAGTAATTCATACTGGCCTTGAAGGTCTTCCGGTACGGGAAAAGTCACGTCCGCCGATCCCCGCGTGTCGGTAACGGTTTTGAATAACTCGACGGTCTTATCTTTATCCTTCTGAATCAGCTGGCCGGAGACGGAGGCATTTGCCACACCCTCGTTCTTGCCCGTGTTGCGGACTACAATGCGGGTTGAGGCCGTGCTGCCGGATTCGAATGTATCCTGGCCGAGCAACAGAATGTCCTGCCGGTCTATCGGCTGGGTCTTTCGTGTGTGCAGTGTCCGACCGCCGAACTCGATATCCACGCTGTACAGCGGTAGTTGATCCGGTTCGATCTTGGTCGGGAACAGGACGGACTCGGTACGACGTTCGTTCAGCAGGATGACCTGCTTTGATGTTGTTTCAACGGCCTTGAACTGCTCGTTGAGAAGGCGCACGGTGAGGGAAGCGATTTGTGGACCGGACGCACCTGTCGCGGGGAAATCGACGGAGACCAGCAGGCCATCGTTCGTCAGCTTCATATCCACGTCGGACTCGGATGGGAGTGTATCGACAGGGAAAGCGTATTGGCAGAATATGGCCGCGAAGAGAAATGCGAATGTGATTAAGAATAGTCGTTGTTTCATGGCTGCACCTCGTCGTAAAGGTAATGGGCTGATGTCGGTGTGGGGTCGGAAAAATCAACCCCCTCTGTGTCTCCCCCAATCTTGGGGGAGAGGGTGTTTGGGTCATCTCCCTCAATCTTGGGGAAGATGGTTTGCCGTAGGGGCGACGCATGCGTCGCCCCTACGGTTTCTCTACGGCATCTACCTCAACGTCCGCGTTTCATAAGCCTCCTTGGCGTTGGGATCGACTTCCAGGTCGAATCGAAACTCACCCTTGCGGTCTACGATCTGGAAATAGAATCCCCAGACACCAAGATTATTAGCTACTTTCAACAGAATCTTGTTCCACCCTTCCCGGAGTGTTGCAGGTACAGAATCCTGATCCGGTTGAAGGCCACGAATACAGGGATTGCTCCACACCAGTTCATCGTTTACCCAGCAGCGCACAGAGTCATCCGAGCCGATCAGGAGATTCACCGGTAATTTCTCCGGCGCGCGGACATAAGTCAGCGCATAGATCGAAACATGCTCATTCGGTTGAATGCGTTGTTCGGAGGGCAGGGCGAAATACAGTCCGGCTCTGCTATCCAGAAAGCGACGGAACTGGAGGGCTTCCTTGGAGGACATCCATCTCACCGTGATCCCTCCGGCTCCCGGGTATTCCTTTGTAAAGTCGATTTCCCGCTCGGGCGCCTGTTCGGTTACAAGACGCCGTTCGGGAGGATCATCGAACGGCCCAATCAGGCGCCACGCGGTAATGTAATTGCCCTGCGCAAGGCGGGTGTCCAGTTCCGCTCGCGCGAATCCCGCGCGGTCGTATTCGGCGCTTCCGTGGTCGGCTAATTCCTGCGCCTTTCTGTACCAGCCGGAGGCTGCCTTGGGTTGTCTCTCGGCAAGCGAATCCCCCATCAGAAAACAAACCTCCAGGGCGCGGGTTTTAGGTGGGTCAGACTGAAGGATCTTCTGGGCTTCCGCTTCCGCCGCCTCATAGTCTCTCTTGTCTAGTAGGAGTATTCTCAGCAGGGCGAGCCGCGCCTCTTGTGCAAGTTCCGGGTAGTCCCTCGATTGCTTGAGTATTGCCCTGTACAAACCGGTAGATTTCTCCGGATAGCCGAGTGTCCGGTGAATATCCGCGCAGAGCGCCATGGCGAGAAGCCGCCATGTACCCCCGTCCCGCATGGCGGAAATCTGCTGAAACGGGTTGAGCGACACTTTCAGCAGCGCCTGACGTTTCTCGCCAGTCTCTCGAAACGCGCGGTTATAGACCTCCATCGCTTCCAGGAATGCTTTCCGTGCGGCTTCTTCCCCGCCACCATTCACACAGAGCGTAACCGCAGATATCTCCGTCTGCGGGGGCATACTTTTCTGCTCATGAGGTCGTTCGGCTTCTGTTTTCCAGAGAGCCACCGCAGGCAATTCCGCTCTTGCCGGTTCGACCGCCACCTCATCGACCGCCTGTGGAATAGCTTCCTCGGAAAATGTATCCATACTCTTTTCGGTCAGGTAATTCCTTTCGGGCGTGTACGCCGGCATTTGAATCCAGAATGCAATTCCCGCCGCGATCAGAACGACGGCAAAACCAAATGCGGGGCGCAACACCAGTGACCTTCTCGGGGCCGTAACGGATATGGCCGCTCGTTGTGCCTGCTGCAATATGCGTCGCGCCAGCTCGTCGGGGACAGTCTCATCGGGGAGGCTCGCCACCAGGTTTCGCACGCTGCCTGTTTGTTGCAAAAGGTTCCTGCACTCGGCACACTGCTGCAAGTGGCGATCTGCGCGACGACGTCGCCGGCTCGACAACTCGCCGTACAGGTACAAGACCAGATTCCGTTGAAAGGTTCGGCACCTCATTGCATCAGTCCTTCCGCGACCAATCCTTTTCTCAGAGCGTCCAGTGCATACCGCATCCGGCTTTTCACCGTCCCGACAGAACACCCGGTCACACGGGCGATCTCACGAAACGGCAAGTTCAATTTCTCCCGCAACAGCAGGACCTCCCGCTGTTCCACCGGCAGATTTTCTATCAACCGTTCCAGGATATTGCCGGTTTCTCGCTCCAGTGCATGGTCGCGCGGCGTGATTTGGATCACTGAAGTCGATTCACGGGTCACGTGGGATCCGGGCGTCTCCTCTACCGGCGTATTCAACGGTTGATGTTTCTGCTTTCTCATCGTGTCGATACAAACCGAGCGGACAATCGTGAAAAGCCAAGTGGTGAACTTCGCGCTGGGTCGATACTGCGCCCGTCCCCGGACAATCCGCAGAAAGACCTCCTGAAACAGGTCGTCCGGCGGGCAGCCGCAGCCGCCCCCCATGAACCGTCGGATAAACCCATACACCCGATTCTTATGCCGCTGGAACAGAGTCTCGAATGCCCCGGTGTCGCCCTCCGCGTATTGGAGCATGAGGGATTCATCGGGTTCCTGCGAATCCATTTCCAGGGGCATCTCCACGATGGTTTCACGGGCGGTTGCGTGCATGGTCATCCTGTTGAAACGCGCGACAACCGCAAAAGTTTTAATCAGGCGTCAAAGATCCCGGAAGAATTTCTCGTCCCAAGCCGCCCACGGGTAGGATCATAGCACAGGTCAATCCAAGTTCCCTCGCACCCCGGATCGCCTTTGGTCCTTGTTTCTGGGATCGGATATTGATAAGCTTCTGCTTCTGGTACATCATCTATAACCATCCCCGGTCTATTGAGGAGGCATTCAGTATGGATCGTTTCTCCCGACGTCAATTTCTTTCCAGCAGTTCCATTGCGGTTGCGGCGCTTGGCGCAGGTGTCGCGGTTCCTTCCGTCGGCTGGGCCGAAGAGAAAAAAGGAATGCGAACTCTGGGTCGTACCGGTCTCGAAGTTACCCAGATCTCATTCGGCGGCCTGGATATCGGAACCTCTGCGCTTCTGCAAGGCGCCATCGATAACGGTATCAACCTGATTCACGTCGGCACCGGCTATGTGAACGGCAAAGCCATCCGTATGTATGGCGAGGTCATGAAGGAGCGCCGCAAGGACGTTGTTCTCGCGCTGAAAGAGGATCCCATTAACGGGATTGACGAGGCCCTTAAGCTCCTGAATACGGATCATGTGGATATTCTCATGCCCGGCCTTCACAGCGTCGAGGAAATCAGCAATCCCGAACTGCCCGGCGCTTTCGAGAAACTCAAGAAAGAAGGCAAGATTCGATTCACCGGGTTCGCTGTCCACAAGAACATCCCTGAAGTACTGGAGAAGGCCATCGAACTGGGATTCTACGATGTAATGATGCCGTCCTATCACACCGGCAATCGCGACCAGGTCGATCCTCTTCTGGCGAAAGCGAAAAAGGAACACAACATGGGGTTCATGGCGATGAAGCCGCTTCGCGGTGTCAAGAAAGAAGGGAAAAACTCCACACCGGAAGAGGTCAAGGCCATCTATGCGGACCTTCTCAAAAATCCGCAGGTAGACAGCCTTGTGATCGGCATGGGGAGTTTCAATGACATGAACACCAATATAGAAGCCTGTTTTCAGAAGTATTCCCAGGCAATGCCGGAAAGTGTGAAAGAAATGATCCGGTATGCCGAAGCGCATGAATGCGCTTCGTGCGGGACATGCAGCAAGGTATGCCCGTACGGTGTGGCGGCTTGCGATATTATGGGTATGGAATACTATGTGGAGCGTGGCGATCCGGCGCTGGCCGCGGCAGCCTACCGCAAACTCTCGGCTGCCCAGCAGGCAGACTCTTGCCGGGATTGCGGGGAATGTCAGGCGGCCTGCCCGAAACATCTGGATATCCCGGCGCGGATCCGGCAGACTCACAACACCGTTGCGACTTTCGCTTGAGAATTATTGATCTACAAAACAAACGGCAGGACTCCGGGATCGGGTTCTGCCGTTTGATGTTTTGCAGAACCGCTTTCCCTTACCCCAACCCTTACGTTGTTTTGTCATAGGGGCTTTCACGGACAATAGAACTCGCAAGGTTCCCCTCATACACCCGACAAATCCGTCCCGTCATCTCGTCCAGGCGGTACAGGTCCAGAGATTCGTATCCACCGGTAACGAGTTGTTCGCGTAGCGGGGGATCCTTCCAAAGGCGCTCGATTGCCTCGGTCAGTGCAACCGGGTCTTTCGGGGGAACCAGCAGACCGTTCTCCCCATCGCGAATCAAGTCACGGGTTCCAGGGACATCCGTCGCAATCACCGGAACTCCGGCAGCCCAAGCCTCCAGAATCACCATCGGACATCCCTCCCAGAGCGAAGGCAGAACGAACAAATCCGTCGCAGCCAGAAGATCCGGCATGTCTTCTCGATGCCCCAGAAATCGGCAGGAATCTCCCAGTACGTTTCCAAACTTTGCTTCCAACGCCTCCCGTTCCGGTCCGTCCCCCGCCAGGAGCAACAGCAAAGGGAAATCCGATGAATAGCGTTCCTTCAACAGAACGAAAGCCTCCAGGAGATACCGAACACCTTTCTGCCGATGGAATCGGCCCGAATAGAGAATCACAAACGAATCCGGCTCGATCCCCAGACGTTCCCTCATCGGGATGCGGGAAGTCGAACAGCTACGCTGCAATGGACCGGGATCGATGGCATTTGGGATCACCGAAATTCGGGCGGGGTTGATTTCTACCCAACGAATAGCGTCGTGGGCGGTGGATGGGGAAACGCAGATAAAATGGTCTGTGACTCTGCGCAGCAGGCGTTCCAAAACAACCGCCGAGGTTCGATTCAAGCGGGATTGATAATGCGGGGGATGAAATCCGTGGTACGTCACCACACGCTTCGGGCAATGCGAGAGGAACAGCAAAGCGGTCCGTCCCACGGCCGCCGCGCGGTGACCATGAAAATGCACTGCACGCCAGGTTCTTTCTCTCACCAGCCTGCGAAATTCCAGCATCCCGCGCAGAATCTTCCCAAGCGAGAAATCCAATCCGACCAGCGCAATACCCGACCAGGATTCCGGTACAGAAACCGGCTTTCCTTCGGTATCCACACAGACACAAACATCCCAACCCCGCCGAATCTGTTCCCGCGCCAGAAGCCGGATATGCTCGGCGGCCCCCCCCATCAGGGACGCTACCAAGTGCAACACACGCGGGCGATCCGTGACCGCGCGCGTCTGTCGACTCGCCGGTGCTAACAGATCCGGGCCGGACTCACGCCACACCGAAGCAAGCCACAAATACAGATACAACACATCGCGTAAAACGGGATTCCAGTATTTCGAAAAGAAGCGTAACTGGCTTTGCCGGTAATGGATTTGCGTTTCCTTGGGGGCAAGCGCCATACTCGCTCCATGCTCGTGCCGCACACACACCTCACCGGTATGGTAGATTCGGTATCCCGCCTCTCGTGCGCGAAGACACCAATCCATATCCTCAAAATAGAGAAAATAGTCTTCATCCCACGGGCCGACAGTTTGCAGAGCCTCTCTTGAGATCAGGAGGCAGGAACCGGATATCCAGGCAACCTCTCGGGTTCCCCGACAGGTTTTTTCAAAACGCCTCGTTGCGCAGGCTCTCCCACGTCGGAGACTTTTCTCCAGGCATTTGCGTCCCCATTCGTTCCATAAAGTCGGATATTTGCCGAAGGTTTGCTGTGGCCGCCCCTGCGAGTTTCGATGCAAAGGTCCCAGCGCGCCCGGACAGGGTAATCCCTGCCAGATGCGAAGAAGGCGCTCGATTTCACCGCCCGTAATCGACACATCCGCATTCAGCAGCAGAATCGGATCCCCCCCGGTCCTCTCGACTCCGCGATTCACCGCAAAGGAGTATCCGCGATTCACCGGCAGGGAAACAAATTGAGCGGGGAATTCCGCTTGAAAGACATGCGCATCAAAATCCGGCGAACCGTTGTCCACAACAACAGTCTGCTCCAGCCGTCCCGCCTCCTGAAGCGATTGCAGCAAACGGCGCAGAAGATCGGGTGTCCGGTAATGAACAATGACAATGGACAGGTCCCTTTGCATGGGGAGGAGTATACTTCCATCCACATCTTCCACTAAGTCCACATAATCGGTGTAATCGGCGGGGCGGGTATTACACCCGACGACGTTTGCTGGTCGAAAGAATCCCCAGTTTTTCGCGATATTTCGCCACCGTCCGCCGCGCGATATTCAGTTTGTATTCTTTATGGAGGATATCGGTCAATTTCTGATCGGAATACGGTCTCTTGGGATCCTCTTTCTCGATCAATTCCTGAAGGATCTCCATCACCGCCTTGGCCGACATGTCATCGGTTCCATCGGACTGAAGGCCGGTTGAGAAAAAAAACTTCAATTCAAAGAGGCCGCGTGGGGTCTGCACATATTTCTTGTTCACAACCCGACAGACAGTCGCCTCGTGAATGCCCAGTTCGTCGGCGATATCGCGCAGTTTCAAGGGTCTGAGCGCGGTAATCCCTTCCTCAAAAAAGTCCCGTTGCCGTTCCATGATCGCCTTGGTCACACGGTAGAGAGTCCGTTTCCGCTGTTCGATATTGCGGATCAGCCAGACCGCAGACTGGAACTTCTTCCGAACGAACTCATACTCTTCCGCCGTAATGTCTTCACGGTTTTCCAGCATCTGACGATATCGACGGCTGATTCGAAGCGGGGGAGAACCATCGTCATTGACACGAACCTGGTACTCACCATCCACCAGTTCTACAAACACATCCGGGGAGACATATTCGTTATCCTGGGGCATAAACTGCCGTCCGGGCCAGGGATCCAACGTGGCAATCAGATCCGCGATCTCCTGAACCTCTTCCTCGGTCAAGTTGAGCGCGGCGCCGATTTCCTTGAGCCTTCTTCTCTCCAGGTCCGGCAGATGATGCTCAATGATCGCCAGAACTTCCGGCCGGTCGATCCCGTGATACCGGCATTGAATTTTCAGGCATTCGATCACATTTCGGGCCGCGATCCCGGCGGGATCAAAGCCCTGAATAATCACAAGGACTTCTTCCACCTGTTGCGGCGAGACATCCAGCATCTCCGCAACATAGTCAACAATCGGCACTTCTTCTTCTACCGTATCACCATTATTGCCGCCAACGGTACGAGTGACAGTCTCCGGCAGGAATCCGTTTTCATCCAACTGATCGATCAGGTATTCGCCGATGCGGTATTCCTCCGGGGTGTTGGTAGAAACTCCCAGTTGCCAGATCAGGTGATCCTTGAGGGTCTGCGGCCGGGCAATTTGCGGTTGGGTATCCTCGCTGATATATTCCGTCTGGCTGGGCAGATAGCCCACGTCGCTGGAGTCTGAGAAGTAGTCTTCCCAATCGGAGTCCAACTCGATGGTTCCATTTTCCGCCAGCGATGCGACCGGTTCGTCCCCTTCTCGCTCCGCCGGGACAGGTTCTTCGATACTGGAATCTACGGATTCGCCCGGTGTGTGTTCTTCGAGAAGCGGATTCTCCACCATTTCCTGCTGCACCAAGTCCGACAGTTCCATGGTAGACAACTGAAGGAGTTGAATAGACTGCTGCATCTGCGGCGTCATAATCAGCCGCTGTTGCATTTTCTGGTGGAGTTGCAGTCGTTGTTCCATCCGTTTGGTGATTCCGTATAACAGGATTCACGGTTGGAATCCACTCGGTATCATCCGGGGAAACCAACCATCGGGAAAGTGGTTTTTCCGTTATCGCCCCACGCACAGGAAAGATCCGAAATTGACCATGCGTAATCCCCTTAAATATAAGGAGTTACGGTAATTATCAATTTCTATGCCAATATTACCAGACCCGCACCACAAAGTCAATGCGTCATCGCAAAAAATGTTGAAATCATTGTGCCTTGTCAACCGCATTGGAGAGAACCCACCTTCGGGAACCGTCTCGCGCAAAGTCCAAGTTACTGGTACTCTATGGAATCCGTAACTGAAAAGAAGCCTTCTTCTCGAAAAAAGGAGTTGATGTCATGGAGCCAGACCCGGAGACAATCATTGTGGATGAAAGCGAGGTCCCCTCACATTTGCGTGACATGGATTCCGCCTCACAAAACGGTCCGCACCCCCGCATCACCGTGCACGAATTCGTATGGACTTCCTCCGGCAGACCAGGTGGACTGGGAAGCCTGATCCAGGCCGCCGTGGGGCTGGTACTGCTTCTGGGAACCCTCTTGACTCTGTTTGTGGGATTCTGGCTTTTGTTGTTCCTCGCGATTGTGGTGTCATTCACTGTCGGCGTGATTGGGTTGCTTCGATTTCTCCTCTTTCCGGGGAGCCGTCAGTAATCCTGTTTTGTTCCAGTCGGTTCCTTCGCTGCACGGTTGAAAAGAGGGATCATGACGATCTGTTGCTCGTACCCTTGGTGTGGGTTGCCCTCTCCGGCGTCAATTTTTGT
>JAKPRU010000042.1 GCA_029557025.1 Candidatus Omnitrophota bacterium
ATATCTTACTCGCTCTGCCTGACTGTGATGATCGTGACCCATTACATTGACCAGCCGGTCGAATCCGCGCCGAAGTTTGAATCGATGATAGGCGATATCCGGTGTGACATAAGTCGGTTCGCCATCACTTTTAACCAACACACGGTCTTTATCGTCACCCTTGAGAGTGCTTCTAAGCCAAATGGCGTTATCTTTTTTGTAAATAGCATGTTTCGCCGTCAGATCCAACAGGGTCGATTTTACCTCTCCGCTCTCATAAAGGCTTTTCTCGCTGACAAAGCTGTCAAAGGAAATCCGCAACGCTGCCAAATCCTCGGAGATTCGTTTCATCAGTCTTTCGGCGGCATATTCCGTAAACCATTCCCATCCCTCCTCCAAACGACTGTCCCCATGTTCCCGACGAATCTCTTCGGCGATCTCAACAATGTACGCTCCCTTGTAACCATCTTCAGGGAACGTGAAGGGCAGGCCGTATAGCTCGCGATATCGTGCCTGGACCGAGAGACCCAAGTTTCTCATCTGTGCCCCGGCATCGTTGTAATAATATTCCCGCTGCACTTCATAACCGACAGCCATCATGAGTTCCGCTACGGTGTCCCCTACAACTGCCCCGCGAATGTGTCCCACGTGCAAAGGGCCGGTAGGATTGGCGCTAACAAACTCCACTAGTGCTCTCTTGCCGGAATGAACAGCCGAACGTCCATACCCCCCCAGTTCGGTCAGAATCTCTTTCAGAATCTTTCTGAACACAAAATCGGACAGAAAAATGTTGAGGAATCCGGGCCCTGCGATCTCCACATGATTGACCAGTTCAGAGGTTTCCAGAGCCTCACAGAAAATCTGGGCAACTTCTTTGGGGGGGCGCCGGAGGCGTTTCGCCATCATCATGGCCGCATTCGAGGAAAGGTCTCCATGGACGCTCTCTCTCGGAAGCGCAAAAGGGGGAAACGCTTCTATGGCAAATTCTTCAGCGGTCAGTGAATTGCAGGTGTTTGCCAGCAATCCAAGCAATGTTTTGCGAATCGAGAATACGGTGTGCATCCGGAATTCCTTCGGGGAGGATTCAAAACAGTAGTATCCTTCGGATCATATAAAGCCCTTATGCTACCATAGATGCAGAATTATTCTTGTCTTCTAGTGCAATAAGAGGAACTATGAATCCCAGACCGCGCTGCCTGTTCATCAATCCGCCCATGCGGAACGGGACGATTTATATGAAAGAGATTGGTCGTTGTGGGCGGAGAAGCATTGGGGGTGAGCTTTGGCCCCAGACCGGCCTGGCGTACTTGGCGGCTGTGGCACGTGAGCAGGGTTGTGCCGTAGAGTTGTTCGACGCGATGGCGCTTGGCTGGCGATGGGAGGAATCACTTGCGCAGGCATCACGTTTCGCTCCGAATCTCATCGTTATTCTCGTTACAACGCCAACATTTACAAACGATGCTGCCTACACCCAAGCAATACGGAAAATTCTGCCTGAGGCACAAATCGCCTTGGTCGGAACACATGTAACGGCGCTTCCTGAGGATTCGCTTTTGGAATCACAGGCCGATTTCGGTATCCTGGGCGAGGCGGAACCTGTGTTGGCGGAAATGCTGATGCGATGGCCCGATGAGCTGGAGCGTGTGAGCGGACTGGCCCGCTGGCAAGGTGGGCAGGTTATCCGCAATCCGGAACAGATGTTTGTGGAATCTCTCGATGACCTTCCCGATCCCGCGCGGGATCTCTTGCCGATTCATCGGTATAGGATGCCGTTCACCGAGGGGAGGCCGTTTGCCACGGTCATCCCCTGTCGTGGATGTCCCTATCCATGCACGTTCTGTCGGGCGGGCGATGTCTGGGGAAAGAAAGTCCGCGTGCGATCCCCCGAACGAGTTGTTCGGGAACTGCTCGAAATTCAGAATCGGTTTGGGATTCGCGATGTCGCTTTCATGACCGATAGTCTTCTGACAAACCGGGAATGGGCAATGAACTTGTTTCGGGAGATGATCTCCGGCGGGATCGAGCTCGACTGGATTGCGAATGCCAGGGCGGACCAGGTCGATCCGGAACTGCTGGGACTGATGAAACAGTCCGGCTGTCGCCTGATCTCTTTCGGCATCGAGTCCGGTTGCCAGGAGATGCTGGACTCCATGAAGAAACACCTGACGCTGGAGCAGTGCAGGGAAGGGATCCGGATGACCCGCAAGGCGGGGATTGCTGCATTTGCCTATTTCATCCTGGGACTGCCCGGCGAAACGAGGGACACCATTCGAGAGACCATCCGATTTGCCAGGACACTCCATGCGGACTACGTGAATTTTCATATTGCCACTCCGTTCCCGGGAACGGAGTTTTATGAACAGGCCAGGACGAACGGTTGGCTGATCAGTAACCGTTGGGAGGACTATGAGGAGGAAGGTTCGGCGGTAGTCTCGTATCCGGATCTTTCGGCGTCAGACTTGGTAGCGGCGCAAAAACGGGCCATGTTGGCCTTCTATTTGTCACCCGGATACCTGGTCCGGGAGATATTGCGAATTCGGGGCTGGGGAGACTTGAAAGCCAAGTGCAAGGCAGGCTGGCGAATGATGAAGTTGATGGGGAATAAAGAATTAAAAATTAAAAAAAGGGGGATTGACCGTGGAATAAACAAGCCAAAGAATCAATCTCACCGTCGGGCATTCTTGTTATCGAGGTGGTGAGCTTGATGGCTGCCCTCCTGGACCAGGATTCACAGGAGGATTCGGCTCCGGTGGAGGAGGAGCGATCTGTTGGAGAAAATTGTCAAGGCGATCCGCATCGAAAATGGGATGCCCTTCTCCATAGGCCGACCTTAAATACCGCAGCCAACTGGAAAGTTGCTGATGCGAAAGCGCCAGCCTTGCGCGACGGTTTTCCGAGGAGTCCTGTTTCCAGAGTTGATAAGCGCAGTAGGCATCGGTGAGATCGCGCCACAAACGTGCGGCATCCTCCAACATCTCCAATTGTGCCGACAATCCGATATAGACCGGGATCTGAGCGGAAGCTCGCGCGCGCTCCAGGGCAGCGTGTGCCTCCAGGCATTTCGCAACCGCTTCGTCTTTTTCTACAACCATCGATTGTGCCACACTCGGGGTAATGGTCTTGAGCAAAACCTCATTCTTCTTCAAATTCGGAATCCACGCTGAAAGAGCGGCGCTTTCGAGGTCTTTGGACGCAGCCTTCAAATCGGGAATCCGACTCTCATCGTTGAGGAAGGGCAGCCTCTGAGTCAAAAAAGTCTTCTCGATGATTTCACCGGTTGATTCGAGGCAGAAACGAAGATTCTTGTGTTCTTTCTCGCCGAACGTCATTTGAAGATAGTCGGTCCATATTCGATCAATCGTGGTACTCGGATCTGCAAGCAACCTACAAAACGTGAACAGATTGACTTCATTCGGTGTACCCACACAATGCTCATGTCCGCAATCCACCCGCGCGACTGCACCCGCCGCGCCTTTGCTCAATGCATAGGAGATTTGCCTGCTGACTCTTTCAGGGCAGCAATAGGGGATCAGACATCTCCCGTAATGGGTGTTTCCCAAGTCCATTTCCACTATCTGACGTCGGTCTGCAAATCTCCCGATGGCTGGATGGTCAGGCGCATCAGGATGGGACCGATAGGGCAGGGCGGGGATAATGACACCGACACTCTTGCTCGCACTCGAGATAGCCTGAATGATCCGATCTACCTCTGTGGGAGGGACTTCAGGGAATTGCACCCACAGATCCCAATCCAGTTCGCGGCAAACCGTATCGAGTTCCGTGACCAGCTTACTAAGTCGCGCCGCCCCGTTCATTGCGGATTGAATACGAGCGCTATCGAAAATGGAAAGTTCCACACTATCGACGGAAAGAACCAGGCCATCGATTTCGGGCAGGACCTCATGCAGCGCCTTGTAACGCTCGTGAGCTTTGCCCCAGAACCCAGGATCGTCCAATGATATCTTCTCTCCGTCGGAGATATCTTGGAACTCCCGAATGGACAGATAAACGGCCATCTCTTTCTGTTGAGCGGAGAGGGTCACCTGCCGGATTCGGCGCGCTCTTTCAGGATCATGGACGACAGCGCTGACCGAGTTCACAATCTCACCGGACAGCTGTATCTGATTGACCCCGTTTTGATGAGCGATATCGACGACTTTCTGAAGATAGGAAAGATCATCATGCTCGAAACGCCAAGCCACGATTGTGGCGCCTTCTGGGGATATTCCATGAATTGACAAAGTCAGCGCAAAGAGGGCTGAGAGAAGCGCCCGATAGTTCATGTTCTTTTCTCAATTCCGATGGCGATCAGGGTACGAGAGTTTTCCTGATAAGAGACATCACGGCCATTTCACGGTCGGTGTGAATCTCAACCATGGTTTCTTCATCGCCGGACGCCAGGATTTCCACAATGCGTGAATTCGGTCGGATCAGGAAACAGGCATGTTTTCCTTTTTCCTCGAACTTCCGAATATATCGATCCAGGAATTTCACAGCGGCATCAGAGGTGGCGGTCATATCGGTCAGATCCAGCAGGGCCAATCGTTGCGACGGTCCCAGTTTACGGAGTGCCGCCTGGATTTTCGTTACACTGGAGATGCTTAATCCGCCGGACACCTCCAGGGTGGTGACAGCCCCCGCTTCTGTTGTTTTGACGAGGAGATCGTCCAAACCCACGCTGCCATTGCGGATTTGTTTCCGCATGTGTTGAGCTTCCTCGGTCAGCAGACGGAGGGTAAAACTGCCGCGGCCGCAACGGCTGACTTGGCCGGATTTCATTTGGGGACTGTTCATAACTTGTTCGGCTGTGAATTTGCCACCCTTCCAGTGTTCCGGAACCGGAGCGATATGTACGGTTGCGCCCTTTTCTACCTTCGTTGAGGAACGCAGATCTGCCATAAGCCCATCCAGTGACACCATGGATGCAAAGAAGGGTGTCTGAGTTCCTTCAACCAGACATACGTGCAGCTCCTTGATCTCCTGCTTTCCACTACTTTGCGACGGCATAAGAATTTTCCCGAAATCAATGAAACCCTAATATGAAATCCGAATGGTCTTGACTTGCGATGCTTTCATGGGAACCGTGACAGTCCGGTCGTTGTATTCTAACGGGACAGGGTCCTCCTCCAGAAGAGTAATTTCTTCCGCCGCGAGAATTGTCGATCCCACAGTAATCTCTGCGCGACTCATCCGACTCGCCGTTTCCCAGAGCCGCAACAACATTCCTCTGCCGTCCGAATCCCACCGCACCGATCCAAGTATAACATTTTCAGGGACTAGCTGTATAAGAGAGTGCATTTTCGGCAATCGTCCGGCGTGTTCCCCTGTTTGGACCGTAAGAAGAGGATGGACCAATTCTTCCGTATAACGTTTCAGATTCGCCTCCCGCCACGCCCCGGTAAAGGGATACAAAGCGCAGGCGAACCGATAAGGCGATGTTCCCGGTCGATAAGCGGCAACCAGTTCATGTGTCCCGTACCAGATTCCCGCGCGTCCTTCCTGGACTAGGCAAAGGCCGCCCGTGTTCCCGCCCCAAGTGAGCGCCGACCAGCCATTTGCGCTCACAGGACCGTTGAGCTGAAGACCTGTTAAGGTTTTCTTTTCCTGGAAAGAACCTGCCTCTCCATGGACAAAGACGGGCGCAAACAGCGGGGTCTCTAATCCCATCCGGAACAGGTCCGAAGATTCCCGTTGAATCACTGTCTGGAATTCAATAACCGGGCTGTCGGCGGCGGCGATAATCTCCTGGACAATGCTCCAGGCAGGCGCGATTTTTTCCACGCGAAATCGAATGCGGACCGGACCACGCTCCACAATCTCCACATTTGTCCGTGGAAGGTTTTCCGCCGTGCCTTCCCGTTCCACATATATCCTTCCCTTGGGCGAGAGCAGATTCGCATCATTTCCGGGGATGCCTAAGGACTCGACGTTTCCTGTCTTTGAATTGATTGAGAAGCGATAATGTTTGGATCTGACGGACAATGCACTTGCTTCCAGGTCAGTCGACGGCGATTTTGCGGATTCTCCCGTAACCAGATCAAACAACCTGTAACCGAGGGGCGGCACATTTTCTGCCAGGAAACAGATCTGCGATCCGCCTTCTATGCTCTGTGAGGGCACCACCTCACCGTAGTGGTTCCTTATGCTGACCGAACCGGACACCGCCGGCAAATCTATAGTCACCACGCCGCTGCGGACCCACGAGAGCGGATTGAAGACCAGGATTGCCTTGCCTGCGCCCCGCGTATCGATTTCTCCAGCCAATTCTACAAGGGCAGCAACGCATTCCTCCTGTGTCTTCGCCCAGGAATTCTCCAGAGATTTATGCGCTTCGGTGAGGACTTCCGAATTCGCCGTACCGTCCGCCACCGGACGCCGCTCACAAAATAAGAGTCCTCTCCATGCTTCATCCAATGATTCTTTTGGGTAGGAGGCACCGCTCAGGACTGTACGGGTCGCCCGTATCTTCTCCAGATCTTCCAGACGCGCCTCCATCAGACAAAGCATCCGTTTAATTTCCGGGACTGAGTGCAGTCGCTCGATATCCTTTTTTAGTGAGATACTCCCAGTTATGAATGGGTACGCAACCCCATAGGGATTACTTGCCATTCGGTCCATGAAATCCGCAGGATCCGTGTAGTGAAGGGAAGGGAACAAGGGATGCCTTGCAGCCTCTCCAAGTTGCCGGATTCTGTCCTCGGCAGGCGATTCCTCCTTGAATCCAATGTCCACAGCGGTGTACAGGTCACGCATCTTATGACGTCCGTATAATTCTCCCAGATTCATCAATACACTTCGCTCCGCATCCGTCTCAAGAGGCCCAAGCGGATAGTAGGCCAACACCCTCGCACCCGATGGGGCCTCCCATACGAACAAATTCCATGGGAACGGTCCCCGCATCGAATCAAATACAATGCTCTCTATCCCGAAGCCCGACAGAATCTCCGGCAAACAGGATTCAAATCCCGGCACACCCGGGAAAGTCGCGACACGAAGCCTACGACCAAATATTTCACGAAAATATCGTAACCCCAGCAAATACTGGCGGATAATGGACTCTTCCCCTACCAGTCCAGGGTCGAAATCCGACCACGATCCACTGGTGATAATGTAACGGCCTTCATTTATCCGCTTAACGATCTCCTTGTGAAGCAATGGGGCACGCTCTTCCACCCAACGATGTGTCGCTGCCTCGGACCGGCATACCACCAATTCCGGGAATCGATCCAACAAACCCAATAGGTCCTTCGCCTCGACCTGACTAACCCGGATCAATTCATCCCTGTCGTATTGTCCATAAGGGTCGGTCACACAAACACCTGCGGCAAAAACCCTCATTTCCTTTGACAGGGAATCGAATATAACCAAAGCGTTTACACAACGTTGCACAGACTCTGAAAATCCCTTTCCATCGCGCGCATAAAGTGCCCGTACGTCCAGCAATTCCACGGCATGTCCGAATTCCGTCCGCCATCGCGCCTCCTCATCACCGGTTGTCAACCGGATCAGCAACAGGGCATTCTCCAGCTGCGTCAGAACCGCACCCGCTGTACGACGAAGTTCCGCCAATTCAGTCAAATGCAAATCAATAGAAACAAATGGTTCCGGCCCGGCAATTCGTACGACCTGGATGGCAATACATATCTCACATTCCGGATATGCCCGTTGTGTCAAATGAATTACATTCCGCCCGGGCAGGAGGTCATGCGTGCGCTGCCCGTTGATATAGATCGTGCCCTCCAATTCGCAAATAATCACCAAGTACGCGCCTTCGCCGTCAACCGGCACACCGGCGATATTCCCTGGAATCCGAAGTCTCTTACGAAGCCAAAATGGAGCAGAGTAGCCGCCAATATCCATCGGGTTACGAATCGCCCACGAAGAATCGTCAAACTCAACGGACTCAGCCCCAGCAGGCGATCCAGGGTACGCGCGCCACTCCGCATCAAGCCGGGTGTTACAAAAGTCTCGCAACACATCGACGATGTGCATAGGACTGTCGCATAAGGCTGGACAAATGACCATGCTCAGAGCAACCGGGAGAAGTATTAAAGATCCGCACGTATGCATGAGTATTGGAACGCGCAATGTCAAAAATGGACAATTCGCGAGATTATTGCAAAGATTAGAGCAAATCTCCACCAAACTGCCATCCAACTTGCCTCCGATAAAGAGGAAACGTGCTGAAATTTTTAAATTCAGGGCTATTTGAGTGTGGGTCTTGCTGTTTAATATAGTCGCATAAGATGTATTATGTCAACTATTCTTTTCACGTTTATGAATTTTGACTGATTCCTGCCCTTGATATCATCTAAATTGAAGTGATATAAGCTAAGATAATTCAGGAAATATTTAGGATTTGGATATGCGTGCCATTATTCAGAGAGTTACTCAAGCAAGTGTGAGCGTTGGTGGTGAGGTTGTTGGGGCTATCGGGGCTGGCGTGTTGGTGTTTTTGGGTGTGCAGAAAGGCGACACGGAGCGGGATTTGTTCTGGCTGGTGGATAAGATTTCCGAGTTGAGAATGTTTCGGGACGAGAACGGAAAGATGAACCGTTCCCTGTCGGATATTTTGGGGCAAGTTCTTGTGATTTCACAGTTTACATTGTGTGCAGATTGCCGTAAGGGACGGCGTCCCGGATTCGACCAGGCTGCGGATCCCGTTACTGCGGAGGCATTCTACGAACAGGCGATTCGGAGATTTCGGGAGCGTGGGTTGAGGACGGAATGCGGGCGGTTTGGGGCGATTATGCAGGTGGATTTGAGGAATGACGGGCCGGTGACGTTTGTGATCGAGAGTCCGTTTTCAAGGTAATCCGTTTTCGAGATGAGCCGTTGCGAGGGGCTTAGAACAAATGTCAGTGCGGAGATCATAAGTCGAAAATGTGAGTTTTAACTTACGGAGGGTTGATCCTGGGAGGAATTCCCACGTCAGAAGAGACGGAAATGGTGGGTTTTCAGGTCGTTTTTTGGCCAAGCCAGGGTAACCTGGTCGGGATTGAGATATGGGTATAACAATTCGGTGTCCGGATGTTCGCGTAAGGAAGTTCGGAGAGAAATAATGAGATAATAATAGAATATACGAACAATATGATAAATATATAACCTCTTGATTCGACTGATGATAGGATCTGTATAGATTTCAAATGACTTGAAATGTGATGAATGTTCCGCTTGCGATTGGCTTACGAGCGGGCTGAAATCTTGCGTTAGAACCAATGTGTTGCATCGATCGACCGGATAGATTTGGGGTGTATCATGACAATTGCATACCTGTTATCCCGGCCAGGGGATCTGAGCTGATATTTCGAGGATTTGGGGGTTATTTTCCGAGAAATAGTGTGAAGGCAGAAAGCGTAAGTGGAATTAAGCAATGAGAACTAAAAACTAACAAATTGAAGAAGAAAAAGAGTTCGGATGGACGGAATAAATGGGGGTGGACAGCGCTAGGTGGAGAGAGGAGAGAGACCAGAAAAACGGAAGAAGCGGAAGAAACAAAAGGGAAAAGGAGGGAGGCGCGCGAGCGCACAAGAGGAGAGCGGATGTAGGCATGACTGCATTGACAGAAATGACAAAAGGGTTAGAAGATAAAATATAATCCATTGAATATTCAGAAGATAGGAATGAAAGCCGAGAAATTGTATGAGCGAGATGAGATGAACTGTGTGCGCGCTTTCTGCACATCGTTTATGGGCGCGAAAGACGTTGATCAAAAGTGGCTTGCGACGGGCAAAACAAGAGGGTTAGGGTAGAATAAATATTTGATATAAATAATGATAGGACAGAAATACAAGAAATAAGATGAGGGATGGGTTTGAATAGAGGATACTTGTATTGCAAGGACTTGCAATACAAGATAAACTTTTGGGAGAGAATAAGAATTAAAAACTATGAAAACGAAGGAAGCAAAAAGAAAAAGGGGGGAGAAAAAGGCGTGGCGGGAGAATGAATGGGCGAGAAGGAAAGGGGGGAGCAAGGGCGATGGGGGAGATGAGGGAGGAGAGGACGAGGGAAAAATAATGGGGGAGAAAGGATGGGTATGAACCGATCACATAGGTAACAGAATAAACCGGGCACATGGGTAACAGATTGGCATAGCCCGGATTTCTCACGGGTAGCCATTTTTAAAGGCCACCTTTTATGGCATAAATAGAGTTGTGATAAGAACTTATTTGTATGCCAAGAAGGTGACCTTATGAAAACAGAGTGTACA
>JAKPRU010000061.1 GCA_029557025.1 Candidatus Omnitrophota bacterium
ATATCTGTACCTCCCCCATTCGTCCTATTGATCCCACAGGTCCTTTTTCCAGGACTCGTAATCATCCGCAAAAGGTCCATGATACCCTGATTTGGCCGATCATAAAAAGGGGAATCTTGACGAAATCGAAACAGAAATCATGCGTCGATGGCTTTTCGGTAGGCCGTCTCCAGCTGGTCGGTGTGCCGCTTCCAATTGTACTGTTCCTCCGCTCGTTTTCGAGCGGCAATGCCCATGCTGCGATGTAAATCGGTGTTGCTGAGGATTTTTGCCGTATAGATCGCCATCATTTCAGGGTATCCTGCAGGGACGACGAATCCGGCGTGCTGAATCATCTTCAATACATCTCCCACATCCGAGGCGACAATCGGCAATCCCATCGCAAGATATTCTGCGATTTTGAGCGGGCTTTTACATCGCGCCGCAAGTGTGTCCTCAAAGGGAGCCAGTGCCACATCCGCCACAGACAACCATCGAGGTACTTCATCACCGGATATGTAACCTGTGCAATATAAAGAGGCTAAAACGCCTTGTTCCTCGGCGTGACGCTGGAGGTCTTTTTCGTGAGATCCTCCACCGACGATCAAGAGACGAGCCTGGATACCCCGTTGATAAAGCATTTTTAAGGTATCCACTGCCTGGTTGGCATAAAATGTGACTTCCAGCTGTCCCGAATAAACCAGCACAGGACACTCTTTGCCGCCGATTTTTTCAATAATTTCAGGATCGGGGGGGCGGGGATGAAACAGTTCAAGGTCCGCTCCCACCGGCGCATCGAAAAGTCGTTCAGGGTCCATGCCCCAACGGATTGCGGTTTTTCTCAGCTCGCTGCTCGCCACGGTGCATGTGTCGCAGATTCGGCATAAGGCACGGTCCCAACGCCTCGTGATATGGGCTGCCAGGATGGAACCGGTGAGTTCCCGCGCAATGGACGGTTCCCAGTCATCCCAATCATAGTGCAGCGGCACATCAAACCGGTCACATGCTTGGAATGCGGGCAACGCCGCATCGGGATACGATTTCCATAAATGCACGATATCCGGTCTTGGGTCGAGATTCGCCAATCGCCGACAGTTTCCGGGAATGTCTATCGCCTTTCGGCTCAGAGAAATCCGCTGAACGTTTTCGAGATTTTGGAGCGCCCCCGACACAGCGAATGCGCGTCTCTCCGAATTCGGGAAATCCACGACAGTAACGGAATGCCCCCTGGAAGCCAATTCTTTTGCCTGCGAGAGAACACGGCGGGCACAGGAGACAGAGGACAGATCGAATCTCTGGACAATGAGAATGTTCATAAGTTCTTGTTTTCCAAGCAGATAGACTGACTTTCCCAGAATGATCCGTGTCCCTGCAAGCCGCGTGTGCCATGATCCAAAAAATGTATAACCAATAAGTTAGCAAAAATCCCATGATACGGTAGATTTTCAGCCTTGATGTGTGATATATTCTTGGCGTATGTGTGCCCTCGAAGGCACACACGAAGAGTTAATACAATCCCATTCGACAGGGGGTCAAGTACATGTCACAAAGGTCGTACCCAAGAATTTCGGTATCAGTGGTGTTTCTTTTGCTGATGGTGTTTATTGGCCAGGCGAATGCGCAGTTGCCGACTGTTCCGTTTTCCACGGAAGGGAATATCGGCAGTCCGACCGGAACAAGGATCATTGATTTTGTTTATAGTACAGGTGGTCCGTTGACTGTCTCCGTGGGTGATTTCGGCGGAGCGCTGGACCCAGCCATGACCCTTATCGCACCGGACGGACGGGAATACAGGGATGATGATGGCGGACCCGGTGATGATGCTGTGGTGTATTTTACCATGGCTTCTCCTGCCCCGATGGGACAGTATCGGCTGATCGTCCGTGCTCAATCGGGCACAACTGGAAGGTTTTCGGTCAACGCCGTGCCTGTCGCGACAGACCAGCCGGGGTCTGTTTCCGTAATCGGCTTCGGCCAGCGAATAGAAGGCCGCCTGAGAAATTGCGCCGAAATCCACGTATACAATTTCTACGCGAATGTCGGGGATTACATTGAAGTGTTTCTTTCGGATTACACGGGATATCAGGCCAGTGCTTTGGATCCGTACCTGACCCTCCTTGGGCCGGAGGGATTCGTATCCATGACCGATAACGATAGCGGGCCGGAAGATGATGCGCTGATTACGGTGGGACCGGCGACCGTCGGTGGGCTTTATACCATTGTGGTCAGCGCCGCTCCCGGAACCATGGGAGCCGGGCAGTATCTACTCGTGCTGGCCTCCAATCGGCAGGTTTCCCGCGCCATTGCGCCGGGCGAGACGGTCAAAGGAAACATTCGAGTCACCGGTCAGACGGACTCTTACACGTTTATGAATCCCACAGGTGGGGAGGTCACGTTCTTGCTGGACGATCTCGGCGGCAGCCTGGACCCGTTTCTGACTCTCCAGGTTGCCGACCAGGTGGTGGATATCACCGATGACAACAGTGGACCGAATGATGATGCCTTTATCAGCACGGAAGCCATGGCGGGCACGGTTGTTGTCAGCGGCGGCCCCTGGAAAACCATCGGATCGTATTCTCTGACTTATCAAGTCGGGTCATATACCGCGCCGGAGATCAAGATCGGAACAACCCGCACTTATGTTTTTGCGGGGCAACCGGAAGTCTTTGTTTTCACGGGAACGGCGGGGCAGATGATCAGCATTACGGTTGGTGACCTTGGCGGGCCGTTGGACCCGGCTTTTCGGCTGTATGGTCCCGATGGCCGCCTGGTGGTGGAATGCCGGAACGGATTTGAAAATGACGATGATGCGCAAATCTCCCTGTTCCCGCTTCCTGCGACCGGGATGTATGCTCTTCATGTTTTTGGCGAGGATGCCGTGCGGATGGATCCCGTGACATGCAAACAGACCGTCTATCCCACTTTCGGGCAGGCGGTCATCGGCTTCGTCAAGATGTGACTTTCGAATTGGTGTGAACTTCGAGCGGGCCGGTTGATCCGGCCCGCTTTTTTTGCGCAGGGCGTGGTGAAAACGCCACACTTTCTCTCCAATGAAAGAATTGTATCCCATCGATGGGCGTTCTGAGATGAAAAAAATCAAAAAAACTTGATTCTTTGGTTGATCTTTGGTGTGTTTCTCTGATACAATCGGTTGACGTTTTCTGTTTATAGGTGTAGGAATACGACTGTTGAGTCGGGTACTATATTGATCAGACTGGAGGATCCGATGCGTAAGGTCTCGAGAATATCCACATTTTTCATCGTCGCTCTTTGTCCAATGGTGGTTTTGCCCGGTTTGGCCGGGGCGCAGGTTTCGCTGAGCTCCACTGTGACAGAGTTAGGAGCAGGGGAAACGCTTCCAGTAACCGTGTCTTTGACCGGGCCGACCGGTGTCGCGGTTTTTGAACTGGACCTTACTGTTACGGGAACCCTGTCTATCCCGGAACAGGACGCTTTTGTGCCGAGCCAGACATTAACCGATGCGTCTGTCGGCGGGACGCCGTTCACGAACGTTATGTTCTTGCCGGACAATGGGTTACGAATCAGTGTAGCCCTCATGGGGAACATTTCGGGCGTGGATGCCTCCAGTCAAATCTCGCTGGGGACCCTGAATGTCATCGCGGGTACTGGCGGCGAGACGGTCACCCTGACCCCGCGACGAATCGCTTTTGATTTTGAAAACAGCAACCGTGGTGTGACCATGGGAAGCGGAGTGAGCGCCACGGTTACCGGCGGGATTGTGCTGGATTATGATGTTGACGACAGCGGACAGGTTGACGTGAATGACGTTATTGCGCTGTTTGACAACATTTTTGCCGGACAGTCTCCAGCGGTATGGGATTTTGATGGCAGCGGCACGACCGATGTGAACGATGTCGTGTTCTTGTTCGATTACATTTTTGCGGGTGGTGTCGGTAAAGGGGCAGCCAAAGGAACCCTGATTGCGTCCGCCGATCGTGGTGGATTCTTCGACTTTTTCCGGCCGGCTCAAAGCCCCACGTTGACGATTAACGGAGACCTGGAAGGCGCTCCCGGCGAGCAGGTCACAATTACGATTGATATTAGTGACGGCTCGGGGATTCGCGGATTCCAGGTCGATATGAACTTCGATCCCACTGTTCTTTCTGTGGTCAGTTCCACAATCGGCCCATCACTGTCCCCCCTCGAAGTGAAAAAAGCGGAAGTCGTTTCCAGTGGTGTATTTCGCATTATGGGAAGCGGACTTATTGCCTCGATGCCTGCCGGACCGGGAACCGTCGTCACACTGACCCTGGCAATTAATCAGACAGCGCCCGCCGGTGCAACTTCTCTCAGTTTTGTTGTTACACAACCTGCAGGATTGGTGGCTCCAGGTGGTCAAATCACAGTGGTTGCTGCGGAACCCGAAACGCCGACGGCCACTCCCGTAGAGACTCCAACAGCTGCGCCGACCAATACCCCCACAATGACGCCGCGACCCACGGAATC